>CALVCB010000004.1 GCA_944325965.1 uncultured Bacteroidales bacterium | reverse complement strand
CTCGTACCGGTAAGGTCGTCATGGAACTGGTGCCAGATGAAACGCTTCCACGCTTCAGACAGGAAATCCTGAGGATACTCTGCCGTCCCGAGCCAGTCTGCAGCTACGGCGCTCCTTTCCGCAGCGTCTGCAAGCTGCTCGTTCCTCCTGTTGTAGAGTTTCATGGCAGCCTGGGATGTATAGCAGCCCGTACCGTGCACGTCCATAAGCAGCTCACCGTCCCATACAGGAAGTTCAGGATGATCACCGAAAGGGAGATAATCCTTGTAGAGCCTGTCGCTCTCGGCGCTTATGATCTTAACAGGGCCGTCTCCAGCAAGGCCGCACTCGAGGGCACGGACAGACTCTATCGTCGGAGAACCGCCCGTATCGCCTGTACCATAATAATGGTAGACAGTATTTATCGGGGACTTTTCAGCGATGCCAAGGAGCTTTTCATTCCTGCTGAGGTCTTCATAGCGCCACCGGCTGGTGTAGTTGTGCGCATCGGCAACGAGCATGATACGGGAACCGTCCACACCCTGCCACAGGCCTATCTCAAAAGGAATCTTGCTGTCGCCGTAGAATGGCCTGTTCCTCCACTGGAGCTTCTGTGTGGAAAAGCCGATAAGGCCGGAATGGGCGGCTATGGTCGGCAGTGTCCACCCGAAGCCGAAGCAGTCAGGAAGGAAGATGTCCGTCCCCTCCACTCCGAACTCCTCCCTGTAGAAGTGCTGACCGTAGAGGATGTTCCTTGTAAAGGATTCCGGGGAAGGGATGTTGGTGTCCGTGGCGTCCCAGGTGCTTCCTGTGACATGCCACCTGCCCTGGGCAATGTACTTTTTAACAAGGTCATATTTCTCGGGGAAATATTCCTTCATCCAGGAGTACTTTATCCCGCCCTCGAAATTGAAGATGTAGTCAGGATACCTCTCCAGAAGGAACAGGTTCCTGTCCATGGTTTTGGGGATATATTCCCTTATCGACTTCTGTACATCCCAGTTCCACTGGGAGTCGAAATGGGCATTGGAGACAAGGTAGGCCCTGTACTCCTGCTTTTCCTGTGAAAAGCATGCGGCCGCCCATAGCAAAAGGCCCGCAGAAAAAGTTAAAATCCGTTTCATTTCCAATATTAATGCAGTTAGCGTGTTTTCATCATCCTGGCCCACGGAATGACACCTGCCGGGGCCTTCTTCTCCATAAGGAGCTCCTTCATCTTGTCCATGTACGGGGCTACATGGGAATAGAACATGTAATATCCGTCGCAGAGTGTGTTCAGTCCGGTCTCCCCGGACTCCGTCCTGTTGAACCGGTGCTTCGGGCATTCACCGTGGCATGCGAAGAAGTATTTGCATTTCATGCACTTGTAAGGGAGCCCGTTCCTTTTCTCTATACCGAACTTCACCTGCTTGTCGGAAGTCATCATATCACGCAGTTCCTGTTCGTAGATGTTCCCGAGAAGGTATTCAGGGTACACGAAATGGTCGCAAGGGTACAGGTCCCCGTTGTGCTCGATGACGGTGTTGCCCCCGCATGTCTCGGCATATACGCATGTCCCTGGCTGCTCCCCGCACCAGCACGCGAGAGTGGAGTCAAACAGGTTCACGAACCACTGGCCGACATCGTTCCTGACCCAGTAGTCGAATATATCGCACATGAACTTGCCGTAGGCCATTGAGCTTACGGACCACGGTGATATCACCGCCCCCTCCTCGGACGGGTTGACGATATGCGGCCTGGCCCCCTTGTCCGGCTTGCCTCCCGGCAGCAGGGGATATTTGATGTGCTCGACGACAGGCATAAACTGCATATACTTGGTCCCCAGAGACTTCAGGAACTGGTAGACCTCAAGCCCGCGTCCCTCTGAAGCCTTGTTTATGGTAGACATCGTATTGTACTCGACACCTGTACGGTAGAGGATGGTAAGTCCGCGCATCACCTTGTCGAAGGTCGGTGCACCCCCCTTGTCCTTGCGGAACTTGTCGTGTATGTCCTGTGGGCCGTCAATCGAGATGCCTATCAGGAAATTGTTCTGCCGGAAGAAGGATGCCCACTCCTGTGTAATGAGCGTGCCGTTGGTCTGCAGGGTGTTGTGTATCACCTTCCCCGCGGCGTATTTCTGTTCGAATTCAATCGCCTTCCTGTAGAAATCCAGGCCGAGTACCAGAGGTTCGCCCCCGTGCCAGTTGAAAGTGACCTCCGGCACATCATTGGCCGCTATGTACTCCCTGACAAGGGTCTCCAGCATGTCTATGCTCATCCTCGGCTCCCGCCCCCCGTAAATGTCGGACTTGTCGAGATAGTAGCAATAGTGGCAGTCGAGGTTGCACAGCGAGCCCGCCGGCTTGATCATGATGTTGAACGCTGAAGGTCCGGAAATCCGGACGGCATCATTCAGCGTGATGGTATCTTTGTAGGTATTGTTCGGCATATCAGTTCCAGCTTTGATTTTCGGGCGGTAAAGATATGAAATAAATCGCTATGAAACTTTTTTTTATTGTCCTTATTATATGACAATTCCGGCTTTTGTCAAGTAAACTGAAAAAGGAGACGGCTCATTCGAGCCTGTCTCCTTTCTCAGTAAAAAATTCATTCTGCAGGACAGTGAAGTCTGTAACCTCTGCTACCTTCAATTTGCACCTGTACTTCTTCTTCCACTTGCGGACTATGGAACTGAACCCTCTTGTCAGGTACGCCCCCAGAATAGGGCTCACCTTCAGGATGAATGAGTTTATCCCCTTTTCCGCCACATAATACGAAAGTTTGCGCTCTATCGCCTCGTCGATCACCACGCTCGAAGAAATCTTCCCTGTCCCGTGGCAGACCGGACATGCTTCCGTAGTATTGATCTCTATCGCCGGCCTCACCCTCTGGCGTGTTATCTGCATCAGGCCGAATTTGGTGAGAGGGAGAACATTGTGCTTGGCCCTGTCGTTCTGCATCAGCTCCTGCATGTAGTGGAAAAGCTTGTTCTTGTGCTCGTTCGACTCCATGTCTATGAAATCGACGATTACAATGCCTCCCATGTCCCTGAGCCGGAGCTGTCTGGCAATCTCCTCGGCAGCATAGCAGTTTACATCATACGTATTCTGCTCCTGCTCCTTGTTCTTCGAGCGGATGCCGCTGTTCACATCGATCACATGCAGGGCCTCGGTATGCTCAATTACCAGATATGCCCCCTGCCTGATCGGGACCACCTTCCCGAATGAGCTCTTTATCTGCCTCGTTACTTCGAAATGGTCGAAGATAGGCGTATGTTCCCTGTACAGTTTCACGATTTTCTCCTGCTCCGGAGAAATCAGCGATATGTACTTGCGGGTCTCCTCGTATATATTCTCGTCATTGACATAGATATTCGAGAACGAATCGTTCAGGAGATCCCTCAGAATGGTGGTGGTCTTGCTGTATTCGGTAAAAAGCAGCTGGACAGACTTGGATTTTGCAATCTTGTCCCATGAGCTTTCCCATTTGTCGATCAGCGACCGTATCTCCGCATCAAGCACGGCTGCGTTCTTCCCTTCAGCCGCCGTACGGATAATTGCTCCGTAATTCCTGGGCAATATGTTCTTCACAAGCGCTTCAAGCCTCCTTTTCTCCTCCTTGGAGGTGATCTTCTGGGATACACTTACCTTTTCGGCAAAAGGCAGAAGCACCACATTACGTCCTGCCAATGAAATCTCTGCAGTCAGTCGCGACCCTTTGGTGGAAATCGGCTCCTTGACGATCTGAACTATCATCATCTGTCCGGGAGTGAGGACATTCTCTATCTTGCCCTCCTTCTCGAGCACGGGCCCTATCTTGATGTGGGAGTAGACGCCCTTCTTGTCCGTATTCGGGTTCAGACGTTTGACAAACTCGTCGAACGCGTTGAAATACAACCCCAGATCAAGATAGTGTACGAACGCCTCCTTCTCATCCCCTATATCCACAAAGGCAGCATTCAGGGCCGGGAGCAGCTTTTTCACCTTACCCAGATAGACATCCCCCACAGAAAAGCTGTGGCCCTTGCTGGACTCCTTGTTAAGCTCGATCAGACGCCCGTTCTCCATCAGGGCTATCGAGACTTCAGTAGGATTTACATCTACAATAAGATCTTTAACAGATTCATCCATTGACATCTTGTCATTTAAAGCAGAAGAGGTTGCCCTTAAAGTCCGGACAGCCTCTTCAATTCAGCAACTGCTAAAATGGCAGACCGAGAGACTACTTTCTCTTCTTGTGCCTGTTCTTGCGCAAACGTTTTTTACGTTTGTGCGTCGCCATCTTATGTCTCTTTCTTTTTTTACCGCTTGGCATAGCAATTAATTTTTAAGGATCAGTTATTTCTTTATCTCGTTCACGAACACCTTAGCAGGTTTGAATGCAGGGATATCGTGAGCTGGAATAGTCATTGTCGTGCTTCTGGTGATGTTCCTGGCTGTCTTTTCAGCCCTGTGCTTGATGATAAAGCTGCCGAACCCTCTGAGAAACACAGGATTGCCTTTTGCAAGCGAGCCCTTTACAGAATCCATGAAAGCCTCGATGACTGACTGGACTGCAATCTTCTCGATTCCTGTAGCCTTAGCAACTTCGTTTACAATTTCTGCCTTAGTCATAATTATTTATATTTAAATTCATTACTGTATTCCCGAATAGGAGTGCAAAAGTAGACTTATTTTTTTAATATTCAAAATCATAAATGAAATTATTTTCAATTTTCGTCCTATATTTGACCTGACGGCCACATATACTGTTGCGCCCCCGGCATAACAAATAAAATTTGTTCTGCACTCGGCTTCTCTCTATATTTGTCATGTGTCCCTCTCTGGCATAAACATTGACCATAGTCGCGCTCCGGAATTGCCGGACACGGATACTGACAAATTGTCAGAGAGCATGGTCCGACGGTTTCCCGAACTTATATTATAATAAAGGTATGAAAGATATTAAAGACATATTGGCACCGTCAGGGGCGGAAGTCAGCATTATACCTGTCATCCCTTCAGGGGACAGTTTCATGAAGATAGACGAGAGCGAGCTTCCGGAGTCCCTTCCGATCCTTGCACTCAGGAATGCAGTGCTTTTTCCCGGCGCCGTATATCCGATCACGATAGGCAGGGAGAAATCGATAAGGCTGATTGAGGATGCAGAGAAGAACAACAATTTCATAGGCGCAGTCCCGCAGAACGACATCACCGTAGAGGAGCCTACGAAAGAAGACCTGTACGGTTTCGGCACCGTAGCGAAAATAGTCAAGACGCTCGAGATGCCGGACGGTACGATAACGGCTATCCTGCAGGGATTCAAGCGTTTCGAAATAGAGACCATCGTTGAATACGATCCTTATATGCTCGGGCAGGTGCACTATCTGTCCGATACGGTCCCGGACGCCGCCGACAAGAATGTGAAGGTCATCGCCGATGCGCTCAAAGAAAAGGCGGTCACTATACTCAGATATGCTTCATTCGTGCCGAAGGAGGCCATGTCGGCACTCAGGTCGATTGACAATTTCGAGTTCCTGGTCAATTTCATAGCCACAACCATCGATGTCGAGAATTTCATGGACAAGGTCCTTCTTCTGCAGTACGAAGACCTTAAAGTCAGGGCAATGAAGCTCCTGGCGGTCCTCGACACGCAGATAGAGCTTCTGAAAATCAAGCAGGACATCAACCAGAAGGTGAAAAGCGAGATAGACCAGCAGCAGAGGGAGTACTACCTCAACAACCAGCTAAGGACCATACAGGAAGAGCTCGGTATGGACGAGATGGAGGACTTCGAGAAGTTCCGCGCCAAGGCCGAGACAAAGATATGGCCGGACAGCGTGAAGGAGATTTTCGAGAAGGAGATGGCAAAGCTGGAAAGGTGCAACCCGAATTCGCCGGACTACAGCACGCAGTACAACTATATCCAGTTCATGCTTGACCTTCCGTGGGGGGAAATGTCCAAGGACAACCTGGACCTGAAGCATGCACAGAAAGTCCTGGACAAGGACCACTTCGGGCTGGAGACAGTCAAGGAGAGGATCATCGAGTATCTGGCCGTACTGAAGCTCAAAGGGAACATGAAGTCCCCTATCCTCTGCCTGTGGGGGCCTCCGGGCGTCGGCAAGACCAGCCTCGGGAAGTCCATAGCAAGGGCCCTGGGACGCAAGTACGTAAGGATAGCCCTCGGTGGCCTGCATGACGAGTCCGAGATCAGAGGGCACAGGAAGACATACATCGGCGCCCTGCCGGGCAGGATACTCAACGGGATAAACAGGGCCGGCACATCGAACCCTGTGATAGTGCTCGACGAGATAGACAAGATCAGCAGCGATTTCAAGGGGGACCCGTCTTCCGCACTGCTGGAGGCGCTCGACCCGGAGCAGAACACCACGTTCCATGACAACTATCTGGACATAGACTACGACCTCTCCAACGTGCTGTTCATCACTACGGCCAACACCACGTCCACCATCCAGCCGGCACTCCGGGACAGGATGGAGATGATACAGGTAAGCGGCTACCTTGCGGAGGAGAAGGCGGCGATAGCCAAGGACTACCTCATACCGAGACAGCTGGAGGAGCACGGGCTCGGGAAAAAGGACCTGAGGTTCAGCCCGGCCGCGATAGCGAAGATAATAGACGAGTACACCCGCGAATCAGGTGTCAGGGGGCTCGAAAAGCAGATAGCCAAAGTAGCGAGGGTGACGGCCAAGAAGATTGCGCTCGGACTGGACTACCCCGTGACCATCAAGCCGGAGCACCTGAAAGAATACCTCGGGCTGCCGACAAGTTTCCATGACATGCAGAAAGGCAATGAGGCTCCCGGTGTAGTAACAGGACTCGCATGGACCGAGATGGGCGGCGAAATCCTTTTCATAGAAAGCTCGGTGAGTGAGGGTAAGGGAGTGCTGACCATGACAGGAAACCTCGGGGACGTGATGAAGGAATCCGCCACGATAGCCTATCAGTACATCAAGGCGCATCCGCAGCTTGCAAACATGGCATACGAGGAGTTCTCAAAGAAAGACATCCACGTGCATGTCCCTGAAGGGGCTGTACCGAAGGACGGCCCTTCCGCCGGTATCACCATGGTGAGCTCGATGGTATCCGCGTTGAGAGGCCGGCAGGTCAGGAGCGGGATAGCCATGACAGGCGAAATGACCCTCAGGGGCCGTGTGCTGCCGGTCGGAGGCATAAAGGAGAAAATCCTTGCCGCCAAAAGGTCCGGAATCCACACCATCATCATTTCGGAAGACAACCGCAAGGATGTCGAGGACATAAAGGAAATATACATAAAAGGCCTTACCTTTGTCTACGTCAAGACCATTGAAGACGTTATCAGCGCAATATTCTAATGGAAGTCAAGATAGAACAGAGCTGGAAAGCCGCACTTGCCGACGAATTCGAAAAGCCGTATTTCGCCTCCATGGTGCGTTTCCTTCATGAAGAAAAGGCCGAGGGAAGGAAGATATATCCTCCCGGCAGCCAGATCTTCAGGGCATTTGAACTGACGCCTGTGGACCATGTCAAGGTGGTGATTCTGGGGCAGGACCCGTACCACGGAGCAGGCCAGGCCATGGGACTGTCTTTCTCTGTCCCCGCGAATGTCCCTGCCCCTCCGTCACTCAAGAATATTTTCAAGGAGATACATGACGACCTGGGGATAACCATGAGCGGATACCCGGACCTGGAGAAATGGGCCAGGCAGGGAGTGCTGCTCCTGAATGCTGTACTGACGGTCCGTGCAGGACAGCCGGCTTCACACAGCGGCATCGGATGGACCGAATTCACCGACGCGGTGATCAAGTACATATCGGACAACCTCGACGGGGTGGTATTCCTCCTCTGGGGGAATTTCGCACGGAGCAAGAAAGCCCTCATAGACACATCAAGGCACTATGTATTGGAAGCCGCACACCCTTCCCCGCTCGCCCGTGGGGCGTTTTTCGGGTGCCGGCATTTCTCAAAGACGAATGAAATATTGACCAAAGAAGGCAAGGCCCCAATCGACTGGCAGCTATGACACGTAAAGCATTATTCCCGGGGTCATTCGACCCGTTCACCGCAGGCCACCTGAATATTCTCAAACGCGCCCTGGCCATGTTTGACGAAGTGGTGGTGGCTGTAGGCATAAACATCGACAAGAAAGGGTTCTACAGCACAGAGAAGAAGATGGAAATCATCCGCCAGGCCACAGCCGGGCTGAAGGGGGTCAGTGTCATACACTATGACAACCTGACCGTGGACGCCTGCCGGGAGCTGGGGATACACCATATCGTGAGAGGGGTGCGGAACATGATAGACTTCGAAACGGAGAGGTCGATCGCCGATGCCAACAGGAAGCTCGCCCCCGACATCGACACTATAATCATACCAACAGCCCAGGAGTTCGCCCATATCTCGTCAACAGCTGTCCGGGACATCATCAAGCACCACGGGGACACATCCCAGTTCGTGCCGGAAGGGGTGGAGCTGCCGGGAATAGGCTCCTGACCCATGCATACGTCCAGGCACATATTCTCATCTGCGGCATGGATGGTGATGCTGCTCCTGCTGCAGGGCGTCCCGCTCATGGCCAGGACGGCAGGCCGGGACGGAGCGGAGCTGGACTCGGCAAAGGCTGAGGCGGTATCCGCAAAAGTCAGGGAATACCTTGACGCAATCATCGCCCGGCCGGTGAAAGTGCAGATGCAGGAGGCAGACTTTCTCGTGGGCAGCTGCTCCGACTCTCTGGTCAGGCAGGCGGTAGCACTGGAAATATATTCCTACTACACGGAATCGAAGGTGATGGGCGTAGAGGCTGTAGCCGTACACATGTGCGACAGCTGGTTCCTCCCTGGGAAGGTGAAGATGCGCAGCGACATGGAGCTGATGGGGGCGAGGATGTTCGCCGAATTCAACAGGCAGTCGCTGATAGGCATGCAGGCCCCGGAGGTGGTCCTGAAAGACTCGCTCGGGAACAGCATGAGGCTGTTCGGGACGCCTGACGGAGCCCCCGGAGTACAGGACCTGACCGGAAAAGGCAGATACAGCATCCTCTATTTCTACGCGACAGACTGCGCACAATGCAGGCTCGAGACCATCATGCTGCGCAACATAATCGAAAACGACGACTTTCCTGCTGACCTCTATGCAGTCTGCACCGGACGCAACAGGGCGGAGTGGCTGAGGTATGTCCGTCTGCAAATGGATATAAACACTTCAAACACACGGGTATTCCATCTGTGGGACCCTCATTCGGAATCCGATTTCCAGATAAAATACGGGATACTCCAGACCCCCGGGCTCTTCCTCGTGGACCCGCAAGGGAAAATCATAGGGCGCAGGCTGGACGCCATGGCCATGGAACGGCTGCTGAAACGTGAGCTCACTCCCGTGGAGATGGAATACGGGTCGGAAGAGTCCGCAAAGTTCTATGACAAGGTATTCGCGCCTTTCGGAGACAGCATAAAATGCTCAGACATCCGGCTCGTCGCCGACCACATAGAAAAAGCCACCGCGGCAAATGGTGACACCACGCTGTTCAAGCAGATGACCGGGGACCTGATGTATTACCTGACAAACCGGCGCGGGGATGCATACAAATGCGCCCTCGACAGCCTGATACGCAATCAGATACTCTCCCATCCGGCGTGGAGGACCGCGGATGACTCCCTGAAAGTGACAAGTTTTGCCCTGATCCTTGAAGACCTCTTGTCAAAAGCCCCTGAAGGCTCCCCGATACCCGACATCAGGGTAAACGGCACGCTTAAGAAGCCCGGCCCGGGCAATACGGTCAAATCAAAAGAAGGTAAATTCAGGCTCGGAAAGACCGGCGGAAAGACCAGCTATATAATATTCCACACGGAAGGCTGCCCTGTATGCAAGGCGGAGATAGAAGCGGCGGATTCCCTGCTGACAGGAAACGGAAAGGGAATACGTGTCCTGCTTGTGGACATGGATATGCTGTTCTCGTCATATCCCGGCCAGGCCCAGGCACTGTTCGACGCCTTCGACCTGACGGCAATGCCGCTGGTCCTGTCAACGGACAGCAAAGGCACGGTGACAGGCCGCTACCTCAGCCTCGTAAAGCCGGCGCTACAGGATCCCGGTCAGGATTAGCGTGATTTACGCCACAATACCATCTTCACTAAAAGTGAAAGGGCCAGCAGGGCGAATATGAATGTGCATGCCCGGCCGGTGATGTCCCCGTATTTCACAAAGAGGGTTATCTTGTCATTCATATTGACACTGCTGCGGATTACCGCCTGCTCCCACCACGGGGTCTGCTCATGGATGACGCCGCGCTGGTCTATTATCGCGGATATGCCGGTATTTGCACAGCGGGCTATACTTCTGCGTGTCTCTATAGCCCTTAAAGAAGAATAGCTGAGATGCTGCCTGTATCCCGGGGTATTCCCCCACCATGCGTCATTGGTGATTACCGTCATGAAACGGGCCCCCTTCTTCGCATAGCCGGTGAAATATTCCCCGTAGACAGACTCATAGCATACGGCACAGCCGAACGGGATGTCCCCACAGTGAAGCAGAGAGATTTCATCCTGCCCGACGCACCTGCCGAATACCCCGCCGAGCTTTTCGTCAAGGGGGGCGAACACGGACGGGTAAGGCATCATCTCGACACCGACGACGAGCTTGCTCTTGTGGAAAATCTCCGCCCTGCCGCTCCCGTCCACGACAAGGGCGGAATTATGCGACTCGACCCACCTGCCGTCCCTGACCCTCCTGGCCGTATAAGACGGTGCCTCGGGCTGATTATAGTATGTATATGAAGACGCACCGAAAAGGATGTCCACACCCGGATAGTCTTCCAGGAAACCGGTGAATCTCCGGTATGTTGGGCTGAGAAGGTAGTCATTGGTAATGATGTCGCTTGTGAAAGTCTCAGGAGCAAGGACGAGCAGAGGGGAAATGCCGGAAGCATCGGCCGCAGTGCTGTCGCCGTCTTCCACATGCTCCACTTTCCTGTCGCTGATCGAGTTCCTGACCTGGTCCAGAAGGATTGCCGTCTGCTTCGACTGCGGCAGGGCCTCGAATTTCTGGTAAGGGTCGAAATTCGGCTGGACCACAAGCACTTCCACCGGATCCTCCTTCTCCTGGTATCTGTCAAACATTATCTTCGAGAGGATGAACGGGGCGGCGATGACAATCACACATGATGAAACAAGGGCCGTCTTGGCCTTGGCATTGTACTTGAACGCCCAGCTCCCGTCGGACAGGGACACCATCAGGGCAAACAGGAGGAGGTTGCCCGCCCACACCCACAGAGAGCCGCCGAGGGTACCTGTGAACTCATACCACTGTATGGACTGAAGGCTGCGGGCAAAGGCGTTGCCCAGAACGAGCCACGGCCATGAAATATCCACATCGAAATAAACCCTCTCCCACGCTATCCACATCACCGCAAGGAAGATATAAGGCAGCGCCCCCTTGAAATATTTCCGGCTGAACCTGAACACACCGAATATCAGGGACATCTGCAGTGCGTTGGCAAGGACGGCGAAGATGCCGCCTCCTATGGTAGCGTTGCTCACCCAGAAAGTGGTGCACACGTTCCAAAGGACGAAAGCGCTGTAGTGGTATATCCATACCCTCCTGATTTTCAGCATTGAGGCAATGCGTTCCATGCAAAGCAGGGGGATAAAGCCGAACAAGGCGGTGAATCCGCAGTGAGGTACGAGGAACGGCAGGGACATCAGTGCCGCAAACAGCAGCACAAGCACCCACAGCAGGACACGCGTCCCGGCCGGAATCGTTGGAGCAGTTTTTTTTCTCATGTTTACGCTAACGCCGGCATGGCGAATTTATAAGGTTTCAGAAAAACATAAACGGCAAATATATAAAAATTATACTATTTTTGCGATGCCAAATCGTCAGTTATGATAACGGATATACTGAAAGCATTTCTGATAGGTGTCTGCGCATCGGCCCCGGTCGGCCCCATTGCGATACTTGTCATCCAGATTTCGCTCAGCAAAGGGCACAAGGCCGGCTTCGTTACAGGGCTCGGGGCATGTCTGGTGGATACGGTGTTCTCGATCATAGCGATATTCGCATTGGCCCTGGCCCAGAGGATAATCGAAGAGAACAGAGTGGTCATACTGCTCGCCGGAGGTATTATCGTTGCCGTGGTGGGCTGGAGGATGGCTGTCTCGAACCCGTTCAGGAAAGTCAAGGCCGGATCGGCGACCAAGTCCATATCCATCAAGGACTTCCTCCAGGCTCTGGCACTGGGGTTCTCCAATCCCGGGGCGATTTTCGTCATTTTCGCCCTATTCGCCTTCTTCGGCATGGGCAACTCCTCTCCCCACGACTGGAAAGTGGCCCCCATAATACTCGCAGTGAGCGCCGGGGCGGCCACATACTGGTTCTGCGTCACCGCTCTGCTGGACCATTTCAGGAAAAGGTTCAAGCTGCAGACAATCATGTGGGTGAACAGGATAACAGGGGCCATCATCGTAATCATCGGGCTCTCGCTGATAGGAGAAGGGCTTTTCAGGGTGATTTTTCAGGGGATGCCGCTACTGTAAGGACGCGGCTAACATTTTTTTGACTAACTTTGAAGGATTTAAATCTCAATCATTATGGACAACAGACCAACAGTTTACTTCACTGACCTGAGGACGTCTCCGGGCAACAGCCTGCCGCAGAAGCTGCAGAAACTGGTCAGGCGTGCCGGGATCGGCCAGATAGATTTCAAGGACAAGTTCACGGCAATCAAGATACATTTCGGCGAGCCGGGCAACATAGCATACATCAGGCACAACTACGTAGCCGCCCTCGTAGACCTCCTCAAGGAAATGGGGGCCAAGGTATTCCTCACAGACAGCAACACCCTCTATTCGGGCGGCCGGTCAAATGCAGTGGACCACCTGAAGGCAGCAATGGAAAACGGGTTCAACCCCATCTCGGCCCATGCAGACGTGATCATCGCCGACGGGCTGAAAGGCACGGACTACAAGGAGATAGAGCTTGACGGGGAGTACTGCAAGGCCCCGAAGATAGGGGCAGCGATAGCCGACGCGGACATCATCATCTCGATGAACCACTTCAAAGGGCATGAACAGACGGGATTCGGGGGCGCGCTCAAGAACCTGGGCATGGGCTCCGCCAGCGTCGGCGGCAAACTCGAGCTGCATTCCTCATCCCAGCCGGTGATAAACGAGGACAACTGCATAGGCTGCCGCATCTGCGAGAAATACTGCAGGCACGACGCCATCAAAGTCACAGGCAAGAAGGCCAGCATCGACTACAGCAAATGCGTAGGATGCGGACAGTGCGTGGCCGTCTGCCAGCATGACGGGGCAGCAGTGAAAGACTGGGACTCATCCGAGACCCTCAACTACAAGATAGCAGAATACGCACTCGCGGTCGTCAGGAACAAACCGTCTTTCCACATCAGCTTCATCATGAACGTCTCGCCGAACTGCGACTGCTGGAACCACAACGACGCCGCCATCATCCCTGACCTGGGCATCGCGGCTTCATTCGATCCGGTGGCTCTCGACTGCGCATGCGCCGATATGGTGAAGGCTGCGCCTATACTGCAGAACAACGCCATCACCGACATCGACAGCCGCTCCGGAGACGGGCACCAGCATATGCACCACACCGGGGAGGACAAGTTCCACATCGTCCATCCTGACACCAGATGGGAAGCAGGTGTGGAGCACGGGGAGAAAATCGGCCTCGGCAGCAGGGAATACACATTGGTAAGAGTATAGTCTGAGACAGAAAACGAAAATTGTCAGATGAATTTCAAAAGATTTTTCAGCAACTGGATTGTAAAGAACCTGCTCCTGGCCGCATTGATACTTGCGGTCCTGATTGTCGGGGCCGGATTTCTCCTGAAGGTCATGACACGCCATAATGAGGAGATAAGGGTACCGGATTTCTCCAACATGACCGTCAGCGAGGCCCGGACGGTAGCCCTCGCACACAATGTCCGTGTAGAAGTGACGGATTCTGTATATCTTAAGAGAATGGCGAGAGGGACAGTGTACCGCCAGGTGCCGGAAGCCGGAAGCCATGTCAAGAAAGGAAGGCGCATATCCTTGACCATCAATTCTGTACTTCCGCAGAGAATCACGATGCCAAACCTTATCGGATATTCTACCAGGCAGGCGAAGGCCGAACTTTCTTCCAGAGGGCTCAACCTCGGGAAACTGATATATGTCAAGGACATAGCTACCAACAACGTCCTTGCGCAGATATACAACAATATGGAGATCGAGCCCGGCGCCCCTGTCGAAAGCGAATCCACAATAGACCTTGTGGTGGGGCTGAGCGGCTCGGACAACAAGACATACATCCCTACCCTGTACGGTACAAAATATATGGCCGCCATCGATGCGGTCCACAACAGTTCGTTGAACGTCAGCAAAATAACCTTCGACAAGACGGTCAAGTCATACAGCGATACGCTGAACGCCTTCGTCTACAGGCAGGAACCTGACACATCATCCGTAACGACCTACCTCATGGGTTCGGAAATGGCTCTCTATTTCACTCTCGACGAGTCGAAGATCCCGGAGCCGCAGATTGACTCCCTATCTTCAGATGCAGTACATGGAAAATAACTATTTCGACGACTTCAACACGGAAGACCTGGATGACGGGACGGATTTCGAGGACGGGCAGCAGGAGATGTTCGAGCATTTCCGCTTCGAGCTCGACAAGGGGCAGGCACCCATGCGTGTAGACAAGTACCTGGCCACACACATGGAAAACACCTCCCGCCACCGTATCCAGCTCGCAATAAAGGAAGATTTCATCAAAGTCAACGGGAAAACGGCCAAGGCCAACTGCATTGTGCGGCCGGGGGATGTCGTGACATTCGTGATGCCGTACCAGAGGCGCGGGCTGGAAATACTCCCGGAGAACATCCCTCTTGACATAATATACGAGGACAGCGACCTCCTGGTCCTTAACAAGCCTGCCGGGATGGTTGTACATCCAGGGCACGGGCATTTCTCCGGCACACTGGTCAATGCCCTTGCATACCACCTTGGCATAAGCCAGGGGCCGGACGCACAGGACGAGAGGATGGGCGTCCTTGTCCACAGGATAGACAAGGACACTTCCGGGCTGCTCGTGGTCGCCAAGAACGACGAGGCGCAGCTTGACCTGGCAAAGCAGTTCTTCGTGCACTCAATAGACCGAAGGTACGTGGCAATAGTCTGGGGAAACCTCAAGGATGACGAGGGGACCATCACCGGCAACATAGGACGCGACCCGGCAGACAGGATGAGGTTCAAGGTATTCCCTGACGGGGACCACGGGAAACACGCCGTGACGCATTACAAGGTACTGGAAAGGTTCGGGTACGTGACGGTAGTGGAATGCCGTCTCGAGACAGGAAGGACACACCAGATCAGGGTGCATTTCAGATGGATAGGACACCCGCTGTTCAACGACAGCAGGTACGACGGGGCGGAGATACGCCAGGGGACCATATACGCCAAATACCGCCAGTTCATCGAGAACTGCTTCAGGCTGCTCCCCCGCCAGGCCCTTCACGCCAAGACACTGGGGTTCATCCACCCGCGCACCGGAGAGCACCTGCAGTTCGACTCCCCTATTCCGGATGACATGCAGGCCCTTATAGAAAAATGGCGAAAATATGCAGGGAACATGATCCCTGAAACAGACTGACGGCCCCATCAGGCCTGAAAAATTTCCCCGGACAGCGGTACGTGAATGCCTGTATACATTCCGTCCCTGTCCGGGAAAATTCTATGTTGTACTATGTATGTCAGTACCCACGTGTAATCCTGAGAACCCTGTCAGGATAGTTGGATATAATGGCATCAACCTTCAGATCCACCAGACGCCGGATATCCTCCGGCTCATCGGCCGTCCAAGGAACGATCTTCATTCCCTTGTCCCAGACCTTGCGGCACAGGTCGGCGTCCGTATTGGAATAGTGAGGGCTGAGCCACTGCGGAGTGAAGTCCAGCAGGGACATGTAAGCATCGAAGTCCTTGTCCTTCTCCCCTACCAGATACGAAAGGATGAGCTGCGGGTATTTCTCATGCATGTAGTTCAATGCCCTTACGTCGAAGCACTGGATGACAAGCCTGTCCCCGAGATTCTTAGAGAGAAGCAGCTCTACGCAGCGGTCTACGAAATCGTGGTACTCCGGCCAGTCCTTTCCCTCGGCCTTTCCGGCCTTGGACTTTATCTCGATGTTGTACCGCGGCATCGTCAGGCCATGCTCCTTCGCATAAGACTCAGTAAAATCTATAAGGTCATCAGCCAGAGGCTTATGCTCCGGAAGACAGGCTTTCCCAGGCCATACAGAACTCTCCCTGATGCCGGTATCATATTTTGCCACTGAATCATAAGGCATAGTATAGATGTACTCCTTCGGGTCATCCGGCTGCACGGCAGAACCGTCCGGCCTTGTGGCATACCTTGAGTGGAAGTAGGCATCATGGGAAACGACTATCTGGCCGTCAGCACTGATCTGCAGGTCCAGCTCCAGAGTATTTACACCCAGGTCAAGGGCGTTCTTCATTGAGGATACGGTATTCTCGGGCATCAGGCCTGCGCCTCCGCGGTGAGCCTGCACATCGACATAGTTTTTCATATCTATATCATATTTCCACTCACGTCCGTCTCCGGCCCTGACGCATACGGTCACTGTCTTCGCATACTGGTCAGGCTCGGCAAGGAAATAGTGGATGTTCGGCCTCGGCTGTTTGTAACCCGGGGTCTCCTTGCCCCTGTCCTTGTAGACCGCATTCAGTTCACGGATAAATATAGGAGAATAATCCAGTACCTGCTCCATTTTTCCCATCGGCCTGCCGTCCTGATACCACTCCACGGTCCAGGACGGGTCATAGTCCCATACATTGGCAATTACACCGTTCGGATGGAGCTGCGACTGCCCCGGTTTGAAAATCTCCACCTGGAAATCCTTGTCATGGCCGACGGACTTGTAGTACCATGACAGTTTTCCGTCCCGCATCTCGAACACCTTGTATCCGCCGGGAGTCCCGTCATTGCAGTGGTCGGCAATCCACCATGTGCCGCAGATGGCGGCAACGTTGCATTCTTTGATGCCAGTGGCAATATCGAAATTATTGTTGATATGGGTATGTCCTGAAAGAAAAGTCACCTGTCTGCCCTCCAGCATATCCAGAAGTTTCTCTCCGTTCCTGGCGTATGAATAGTCCTTGAACCAGTAGATGAACGGGGCATGCTGGGCGATGAAGATATGCGAGGTTTCCGGAATATATTCCAGAAGTCCTTTTACCCAGGCCAGCACACTGTCGGCATAGCCCTCGACATATTTTTTCTGGGTATCGTAAATGATATTGTCCAATACGATCATATAATCATTGCCTATGCCGAAAGCATAGTTTTCAGGGCCGAAAGCAGCCCTGTAGGCGGAAGAAGTGTTATGGTCTCCCTGCAGGTCCTTCTGGTGGTCATGGTTGCCGATAGCAGTGTAAAACGGTATCCCGGTCTTTGCTATAGCCTCTTTATAGGCTGGATACATGTTCATCGAATCCCAGCAGATGTCGCCCAGGGTAATGCCCACTGTCAGGTGCTCCTTCTTGCAGTCCTCGACTGTGGCATACAGGTCAGGAAGCCCTGTCTTCTCGAACTTGGCGAAATGCTTTTCATGCAGTGTCTGAGGGTCCGCAATGGCAACTATATCATAATCTTTGGAATCCGATGTCCTGACGAGCTGGAAATCGAATTTCTTCCTCCCTTCTGCAGACTGGTAGAACACAGGGGCCCCGCTTTCGAAAGGTGCCGTATAGCCAGCCGGAGTGACTACATAGACGAAATCTGCATCATCCGCTATGTCCATCTTGAATTTTCCGTTCTTCCCGGTGAGAGTGAAGCTTCTGCCGTCGGAGACAATGACCCCGGAAAGCTGCTCCTTCCCGCACTTTACGGAACCTGTCACTTCCCTTGCCTGAAGCATGATGCCTCCTGCAAGCACGGCCAAAGCCGCAATAAGAATTTTTTTCATATAGACTTGAATTTTAATAGAATAATCCGTTCCATCAAATCAAGTGCAATTTACAAATTATTTTCGAAACGAAAGTCAATCCAATGGTTTTTCTTTCAAAATACAAATTACCGGAAAGCCCGGCCTACGCCGAACTTTCCGGTACTCAATAAATTCCGCCTACAAGTTTCCTATTTCTTCAGCAGAAAGTCCTGTCAATGACGCAATCTGCTCTACAGGCATTCCCGATGCCAACATAGCCTTCGCCACTTTTCCGATACCTTTAGCCTCTCCTTCCATAAGACCAGCTTCGCGTCCCCTGGCCTCGCCGTCCTCCTTGGCGGTCTCAAGAATATTGTAGTAGTCCCGTTCCGTTATCATGTCACTCTCGTATTGTAGTTTCTTCTCCGGACTGAACCGAGCTATCTCGCACGCCTCAAACAGCCTCTCGAACGTCCTGACCCTCAAACCATCCGGAAGTTCGTTCAGCTTCCTCACATGCTTCAGCGAATAGCACCATTTCTCCTGTAGGCTCTCGCACTGTGCCAAAGACTTGTCGAATCGGTCCAGTTCAGCAAAGATAAGCGAAATTGTCTCATCTGGTACCTCATGCGTCCTCTTTTCCCGGAAGGTGTATTAAGCACATCCTTGTTCCTCTGGTCCCCGAACACCGCCTTGAATCCTGCATCCGTCAAAATGTCAACATACCTCTGGACTATCAAGTCCCCGCCGCCAATCAATCTTTCCTCAATCATAATGTCATTTTTGGCGGCAAATATAAAGCAAAGGAAAACCTGCATCCAAGGCCCTGTAGGCTCCTGAATGCAGGTTTTTCCGTTTTTTAATGTTTTTTTACGAATCTTTATAAAATTTCTTTTTTTTAAATTATTACATCAGCATCCCACCCCTTTGTCATTTCAGGCGGAGGCTAAAAGAACCATTCTAACTAAATAAAAAGAGCCGGCATACACCGGCTCTATCAACAAACACATATCAGTGGCTATTCCGCAGAAACTATCTTGATATTATCAAGGAACCACCTGTTGGCTGTACTGACTCCCCACTCTTTCTGCTTGATAGCAATTCTGGTATTCTCGTCTACAGTAACACCTGACAATTCGATTGAAGCCGGTATCCATTCCAGCTTATGACCGTTTTCCCAACCGTGAGTCTCGACTTCAAAAGTCTTCACATCGCTTCCGTTCGTGACTTCCACTATCAGGTTGACAGGATCCAATTTTCCAGATCCCTGTCTCATCGGACACCAGTCGAATGAAAGCTTCAGGCCAGAGCCTCCTGTTATCGCAGGAAGAACAATTCCTCCTTGATAACCAGTCTTGCCGAATTTCAGGTAATTTCTCTGGAGATATATACACTCGCCTTCGTTTTTATCTGGAGCACATACTCTCAACATCTCATAACCCTTCGCCTCAAGGGCATCCAATGCAGAGGCTCCGTCAACTTTCGGTGTAGGCAACTGTGGGCAGTAAGCATCCAAATCATCAGTTTCAACTGTCTGTCCGGCAGGCTTACCTTTATTGTCTCCAGCCAATGACCAAGGTTCAAGCCATTCAAAATCTTCAGAGAAAACTACTCCGGAAGGATACTGTCTAATGGTAAGCGACATTTCATACCCATACGTATCGTTGATGAATTTTACTGTACCAGTACGTTCGGAAGAAGATGAATTGGCATCGAAAGTTACAGGTATCTGATATTCTCCTGCTTCACCGCTGCTCGCTGGAAGATGAATCCAGCTGTCAGCAGAAACCGTATAGGAGATATTTGCATCTACATTGAATTCCACTGTCGCGCCATTACCTCCGATAACAGGAATGATGCGGCCGGTAGATACAGTCACCCTCGGCACGAAATTCCCCTGTTTCACATTGAGTATGGTCTCGATTCCGTACTCGTCGTTGTAGAAACGGATTTTTCCGGTCCTTTCGGATCCTGTCATATTCGGATCTGCCGTAAATGAATGTTCGTATTTTTCAACAACGGCCCTTGTTGATAAGGATGGCTCTTCACTGATCCAGTCATCCAGGATCTCCACTTCATATTCAATGTTCGCCTGGACGGATGCATCGAATGTCTCACCCTCTCCGAGGACAGTGATATTGTTGCGGGAAAGTGAAATCAAAGGATCCAGCTCGCCACCTGCAGCACTCTGCACGACAACTATATTGTAAGTGCTTATCGCAGACCGGACTACAATCTGACCTTTTCGCATTACTGATAAAGTGCTCGGGTCACAGGTTATTTTAACATCTTTAACTTCGTTCTTGGCACCTTCACCGTTCTCGATGTGCAGCCATGATGAAGTTGTGGATACATTGAAATCCGCATCCGATGTAACAGTTATCGTCTTCGGCTCTGCAGGAGTGCCTTCAAATGTAAGTATCCCGTCTTCCAGTCCTGTAACATTGATTACCGCTGGAGTAAGATCCGCAGACCCTGCAGCCACACATTTTATGCAGGGCTGCCAGTCCGTTGAAGTATTGTCGGACAGAGTAAGACGCATGGTTCCTCCGTTAGGAGCCTTAAGCGCACCTGCTCCACTGCTCTGCCAATTTGCTGCACATACAAGACGGAAATGCGCTGCATCCGTTGTATTATTGTATTTCACTGTAGCAGCTACCTGTACAGGATCCGAAGATGATGGCTTCATCACGTGGGTATATACTATTGTCTCTCCGGGTTCATTGGTTTCCTTCTTAAGAGACGACGGAACTATCCACTCTTCTCCGTCACGGTATTCCAACCTCCAGAACTTATGTCCGGTTGCACTGGTTGCTGCTTCGAATGAAATTCTCAAAATTGTACCTGCCGATACAGGAGAGTCTGATTTGAATTCCCAATAGTCACCAGGCCAAGCTCCTGTAACATAAGGGTCGCCTCCACTCCCGACAACTCGCGTAAATTTGTTATCAGGGTCTTGTTTGGAATCAAGAGATACATAGGTAATACGTCCACCCCCCTCTACTGCATCTATATAGCCTGACTGAGGAAAAGTTTCCGTAAAGTTGATCTTGTCAGCCGTATTTCCTATACCGATAGTCCACTGAACAGGGAAACCGTCAAGATTACTGTCATTTATGCTCTGTCCATTATCATTGAGAATCTTGGTTAGAACCAATGTTAACACTCCATCCTTCAAGCCGAGGAAATAAGCCTCGAATTCTATATTATGCTTGTTGATCTCCTCCAGGCTGATCTCATCTGATTCCGGAGCAAGGATTTTCACATCATACGGAATCGACGGATCAAAGAAAAGCGTTTCGTCAAGAAGGTCGCCTGTGGCTGTGACATACGTCGTTGTCATGATTTCAGCATAGTCCAGAGAGAGGAAATCTTCAGCTTCCGGATATGTTATCTCACTTCCCGCCTCGGATATAACGGAGAACTGGTCGGATTCGATTGAAGCGATACCGTACAGACTGCTTTTTCTACCGGCAAAAGACACTTCAGATCCTAACGTCACATTTTCTTCGGATGAAACATAAATGACACCCGTTCCATCCGAAGCGACAAACCCGGTTCCCGTCACAGCCGTAACCTGAGCTTTGGCTATTTTTAGCAAAGTTTCATCATCAAGTCCATAAACTTTGTCTATCGTTATTTCCTCCACACCTTTGTAGTTATCCCCCTTCTGGATGACAGTGGTGCTTACTTCGGAACCGCGGTCACTGTAAATGGTGATTTTCCCTTCACGAGGACCGTTCACGACACCTTTTTCATCAACGTTATCCGTAACTGTAACCGAGACATCAGTAGAGCCGGTACCGGACATCGGGGTTACAGTGATCCAGTCTTCCACCACATCAATCATCCAACTGCCATTGGAGGCTATTGTAAGAGACTGGGCCTCTGCCGCTTCCGCTTCAAAAGTGATACTCTGTGCGGACAACAGGGAATCGGGCTCGAAAAGCTCTTCCTGCTTGCATCCGAATACAGCGCATACAGCCATGACAGCGGCACAATATCCAAATATGTTGTTAAAATATTTCATATTTCCATTATTAAGTTTTTCCATTAAAAGGCTTATCAGAAATCAAGTCCATCGTTCCATCCAGGGTTCTGGGTCAGCTGCGGATTGAGGGAACGCTCGTTGATAGGAATAGGATAGAGATAATCCCTTTCTTCATTGAACCCGTTGCGCGTTGCATTGTAGTGCCGGTTAATATAGCCGCTTGTGCCCCCGGTCAGGTAAATGTCGCTGTCCAATTCATAAACAGTTACGCCTTCCGGCATGTTAGGCTTTGTCGCCCCTTTGGCGACAAGTACCAGATCGGTCTTGCCGTCTCCGGTCAGGTCATATTCGCCAGCCCCAGGGAAATACATCCCGTAAATAGGTTCGTCGATACATGCCCCCGCCTTCCATCTGCACAGATCATAGAAACGGAAACCTTCCATAAGAAGCTCGATGGTACGTTCGCGGCGGATCTCGAGGATCACTCCCGTATTATTCCCTGAAACGCCAGGATATCCGGTCTGATCCTTGTTATCTACCCCGTCCTTCCACATCAGGTACGGATCAGGATTGGCATTTGCGGCAACCAAGTCAAGACCCGATGTGATTCCTGCCCTGTCACGGAGAAGATTTATGGAGATATCCAGATCGTCCTGAGTCAAAGTACCGAGTTCCGCTTTCGCTTCCGCGTAGTTGAGAAGCACTTCTGCATAGCGGAATACAGGAAGATCGCAGTCTGAAGAGCCTGTACGGTCGTTGTTACCGCTGTTTGCCGTAGGATCCTGGACGAACTTGACAGGCTGGTAACCGGTAGAGGAGGCTCCGAAATCAGGAGCAAGTACCTCACTCTGCCCTATGCGCGTGTAGCCTGGAGTACGGATACTCTGGGCAAGACGAGGATCACGGTCCGCAGTCTCCTCCTTGAACTGCATAGTCGCATAATCCGGATTGACCTTAGTAAACCGATCGCCGTTCTTCATAAGATATGTGTTGATGAACTTTCTTGTCAGCCCCGGACTGGCTTGTCCCGGATTCACCATATATGCAGAAGCATTGTGGCGCGCACCTCCGGCATAGTCGAAGTTGATAGCCAAGATATACTCGTCCACATCGGCCTCACTCTGGGAAAACAGTGTCAGATAATCCTCCTCCGGGTTCCCTGTATCGTGCAGTTTGTACGGCCCGCTCGTCATGATTTCATACGCGGCATCTGCTGCAAGCTTAAGATAGTCCTCGTACGTGTGATCACCTTCAAGCTGCAGGTTATGGTATTTGCGGTATGTCCCCTCGAAAAGACAGAAACGCGATTTGAAGGCCAGTGCCGACCAGCGGTTGACATGATATGTGCTTACCGCGCTCGGAAGGTTGTCTATGGCATAGTCTATATCCTCGAGCATCTTGCTCATGACAAGCTCCCGGGAGTCACGTGGCTTGTAAAGGGCCGCATCATCGGAATACAGCTGCACGTCATACCACGGGACATCCCCGAAACGCACTACTTTTTGAAAATAAAAGTATGCACGGAAAAAACGTGCCACCGCAGTATAGTGCGCGACTGCCTCCTTGTCATCACAGTTGTCTGCATACTCAATCAAAGTGTTAGCACGCCTTAAATCCTTCCATGACCAGTTGTCATCTGAGGCCGGTGGAGTACGACGGTTTCCCCCCTCCATTATTTCATCGAGGATAAGCTCTACGAGCACATCGCTCTGGTCATCAAAAGGAGCTTTGTCCAACAGGTTGTTATAGAAAGGATTGGAGAACAACTCCAGATCGCTCTCTGTCTTAAAGTAGTCATCTAAGGACACCTTGTCTTCGGGCTCAAGATCCAGGATGTTGCATGATGCAGCCAGACCCGCAGCCATTATTATAGTTGGTAATATTAATCTTTTCATCGATACCGGATTTTTAGAAAGTTATGTCTATTCCGAACATAAATGTCTTTGGCCAAGGATAGAATGCGTTGTTCTTGGCATCATCAACTTTACCGCTGGAATCCGTACGGGTGAATGCCGCCTCAGGATCCACATACAGCGTATTCTTTTTCAGAGGAGACCAGTAGCACAGGTTTTCCCCAGAGAAATACACTCGGATCTTATCTATATGTATCTTCCTTGTCAATCTCTCCGGAACAGTGTATCCGAAAGTCAGGTTTTTCAGACGCAAATAGCGCAGATTCTGGAGATACCTGTCGTTGACCTTGGAGAGATAGCCTCCCGTTGCGGAATATGCACGCGCACGAGGGAAATACGAATCGGTATTGTTCTCGTCCCATACCTTGTCGATGAAATTCTTCGGAAGGAATGACACGTATGAATATGAATACGCCCCCCAGAAATTCATGTTATGTCCGCTTGGATACCAATAGTGGTTTCCGGTACCCTGCAGGAAAATGGAAAAATCGAATCCCATCCAGTCAAACCCGGCATTTATACCATAAGACAACGTCGGATTAGAGTTCCCGAGTTTCACCATGTCACCCGGATTATCTACAGTATTCTGTCCGATATCCCATTTTTTATTTCCATTGAGATCAAGAAACTTCAAGTCTCCTGCCTTCCAGCCTCCGGTAAGACGTCCAGAACTGTAACTCAAATCAACTTGCTGCGCATAGGCGGCAGCCTCCTCGTCAGTGGCAAAGAAGCCGTCAGTACGGAATCCCCAAATTTCGCCTATCTCCATGCCTTCATAGTATTTTTTGGCAAAGGTCTTATCCTTGTTGTCGTACCTTGTTATTATACTCTTGTAATCGCTGAGATTGAAACCGATATTGTATCTGAAAGGCTTTCCGGCAGCCATGAACTCGTCTCTCCAGTTCACAGTGATCTCATATCCTGAAGTACGCAGGTCGGCTGTGTTCATTTTTGGAGGAGCGGCCCCATAAACGGCAGGAAGCTCTACTCCGTCTGTCAGCATGTCCTTGGTGTCACGGATATAGCCGTCTACCGTAATATTGAGACGGTTGTTGAACATGTCCACGTCAAGACCGAGATCCCACTGGTTCACTTTCTCCCAGGTAAGGTTTCCGGCGACAGGATCATCCAGAGAAGAATACCTTCCTACACCGTTCCCGTCAAAAGTGAACGAAGCGAAATCATGATTGCTCACAAATCTCGCAAAAGTATAGTATGAAGATACGCTCTGGTTACCGAGAGAGCCGAAGGAAGCACGCAGCTTGAGGTTGTCTATCACTTTTTTGGCAGGCTCGAAGAACGGCTCCTCGGAAATACGCCATCCTGCCGAAGCGGAAGGGAACAGTCCCCACCTGCTGTCTGCGGCAAAACGGGATGTACCGTCATAGCGTCCGCTGACCTCAAACAGATATTTTCCCTTATAGTCGTAATTGATACGGGCAAAGAAGCCGAGAAGCGCGTATTCAGCCTGTCCTCCGCCGTATGCACCTTCCTCGGCAACGGTAGTAGCAAGATCAAGGTCATCCAGATCTATCGATGAAAGGTCCTGAGCAGCTACAGAGATTCCCTTGCGGGAGAATTTCTCGTAGTTTCCTCCGGCAGTCGCGGACACATGGTGAGCATCCCCGAATGTCTCGTCATAGGACGCATAGATGTTTGTCGAATAGAAATGACGGGTGGATGTGCTTTCAGATAGCTTGTTGAGTCCAGCACCTGTATTATACGACTGCAGTTCGGAATCTGGATATTCCCTGTACCACATAGGCGAAGACCTGTGTGTATTACGGGACTGATAGAACCTGTACGTGAAGTCTGCCGTAATGTTGAAAGTCTTTACCGGGGTTATCACAAGACGTGACGTATTGGAGAAGTCACTGACATGTTCTACATTACGGTGAGTACCTTCATTTATCAGTATGTGCCTTCCGTTCGCCACCTTGTAATTGATGTAAGGCGTACTGTAGAGCCAGGACCCGTCAGGATTCTGCATAGGGAAACATGCAAGGGCATGGCGTGCGCTGTATGCTATGGTATCGTCAATGCTGCCGTTTCCAAGTGAAGTGTACTTTGAGCTGAAGAATGAAGAGTTGTTTGAAAATTTAGCCCATTTGTTGATGTTGAAATCTATCTTTGCGCGAAGGTTGTACCTGTTGAACACATCAGGATTTTCACGAATCATACCCTGCTGGTTATTGTAGTTGCCGGAAATGAGGTATTTTATATCCTTGTTGCCTCCGCTGATGGAGATGTCGTGTGACTGCGTAGGGCGTCTCTTCCTGTACAGCATGTCCCACCAGTCATAGTTTCCGTAATACACCCACTGCCTTCTTCCGTTCCTGATGACCTCCATCGTCCACGGACGGCTCGGGTCCTCGGTCTTGTCGTTCACACGGGCCAGAAGCTGGTACATGTCTTCATCTGTATAATTGATATAATTAGTACCGCTGTCGGCCTGCCAGAATTTGTTGACCGTGTACACAGACCAGTAGCCACGGTTTTCATAGTCGGTAGAAGTAGTAGGCTCCTCCCAGCCGAAACGCCCGCTGTACCGTACGGTGGCCTTGCCGTCCCTGTCGGTTCCGGACTTGGTAGTGACAAGGATCACACCGAATGCAGCACGGGCTCCGTAGATTGCAGCGGCAGAGGCATCCTTGACGATGGAGATGGACGCCACATCATTAGGATTAAGCCTGTTGAGGTCACCGGAGTCACCGGCCACACCGTCGATAACGACCAGAGGATCCGCAGAATTGATGGAATTGACGCCTCGGATATTAATGGAGCCTGACGACCCTGGCTTTCCGGAAGATGTGGTCACATTCACACCGGCGGCGGCACCCTGGAGCATGTTGGTCACGGAATGGTTGATGCGGTTCTCGAGGTCCTCACTGCCCACGACTGAAATCGAACCTGTCAGGTTGACCTTTTTCTGGACACCGTAACCTACCACGACCGTTTCCTCAAGCATAAGGTTGTCTTCCTGAAGGATAACGGTGACTGAATTGGTGTTTGCAGGGACATTGACATTCTGCTCTACATAGCCGAGGCAGGAGACCAGAAGCAAGGCGTCCCCGTCCGGTACGTCGAGAGAGAATTTACCGTCCACATCGGTGGTATTGCCTACCGTTGTTCCCTGCAACATTACGGCGGCACCGATAACCGGCTGTTGGCTGGAGTCAAGAACTGTTCCTGACACCGTTCTGTTCTGGGCAGCCAGAGAGACTATACTCAATGCCCCCCCCAACAGGATAACAGCAAATTTTTTCAATATTCTCATAAAATAAATATTTAGTTAGTAGTTGTTACAGAATATGGATTTTCTTCAGTCCGATTCGTTCTTGTAGGTTTCTATGGTGAAATTTTTCGGCCTCTGCATCGTTTCCTTGTAGGTATTCCCGAAACGGTCTGTCACCGTAATTTCAAGGGTAGACGTCGGAGAAGACGCCTTTACCTTGAAAAAGTGGTTGCTCCGCGATGTCGCGAAAGTCGCATTCGCATTCTTGTTCAGCCGCTTGGCCGTATAGGCTATTATGTGCAGCGGGTCATAAGCTACGACTCTGACCGGTTCTAGCGTCTTATCATTCTCGGTAACAGACAGTTTCCAATCCTGATCCCAGTTCCAGATGTTAAGCAGGACCTCATTGGCCGAGCTGCCAGGATATGCTGACACATACTTTTGAAAATCAGATTTATAACTTTCTGTTGCGTTCGGCACATAATCCTCATAGGTAATTTTCACATTATTGAGGTCGTATGTCCTGAACTGGAGTTTTTCACTGAAGTCCGTAGGCTTGTAACGCCATCTGATATCTTTTCCCGAAACGTCGACGATGGAGTATCCACCAGGAGCACCGTCAGTAGAAACCAATATGCCGGATTCCTGATATGACCACCACCAGTCCGCACATACAGCACCGGCATTATGCTCAAAGTGACCCGAAGAGGCTGCCCCGAGTTTGTCAACGGTCATAGACCTGTGGGTGTGGCCTGTAAATATATGGACTTTACGTCCTTCCAGTATGGAAAGCAGTTCAGAGGCATTTTTGAGCCTTGTGCCCGGTGTCAGTGAATTATCATTATAGACAGGGGCGTGCATTGCAAGAATGACAGGGGTATCTTCAGGTACGGCGGCAAGGTCCCTGGCCAACCATTCGAGCTGGTCAGAAGCGACATCCTCCACATAGTTGTCCCTGTCGGCAATATTGTCCATAAAATCTATATCATCAAGTACCACATAGTGATATTCGCCTATGTTGAACGAATAGTATGTAGGTCCAAGATTGTTCCTGTAGTCAGATGTCTTCAGGAAATCTCCGACAGCAGTCTCATGGTGGTCATGATTGCCTATTGTGTGATAGACTGTCAGGTTGTGCTCGAGCAGAGAATTCATGTACTCTATATATTTCAGGATATCATAACCATAGTCTGTCCAGTACAGATCCCATGTCATATCACCAAGTGTAAGGGCATATATTTTCTTACCTGAATTGGCGGACATATATTCATTGACATCATCGGTGAATCTGCGGAACTGGACCGCATCACTTGTGTTCGGCCTGTTGGCAAGGTGCATGTCCCCGAATACCAAAAGGACATAGTCGGTTACATCTGATTTCGTCAGTCTGAAGGACATCTGCTCCAAATTGTTGGCATCACCAGAAAGCACGCCATAGAATTTCGGTACTATTCCTTCCGTCTCAGGCTCATATCCGGAAGGCACCGAAACAAAAACCGTCTTGTTCTTCTTTTCCGACGCTATCTGGTAAAAACCGTTCTCATCAGTAGTCACGACCTCCATGCCGTCCGACACCACCACATCAGGCACCCCTTCCCCGTCACAGGTCACGAAACCGTATACAGTAGTGCCCTCCTCTATTTCCATACCGGATCCTGCATCATTTATGAAAATCGAGGTCTCCCCCAGCAGTTTCCTCTGGGAACCTCTTGATACATACACCTCGTATTCGCCGTTCTTAAAACCATCCGGCAAGACCACATAGACATATCTGTCCGTTATCGAGGATATGCCGCATGCCACAGTGCCCGACGTCCCGGTGAACTCGATCTTATCGGAGGCAAGAGGCGGATTCCCGCCCACAATACGGAATGAGACTTCCATGTCGCCTGAATCGACCAATAGGGTTTCAGGAATATTGAGCACGACGTTCAGTTCTTCATCAAGACCGTTCTTTCCGCAGGCCATAATGGCAGCAGCAACAGTACAAAACAGGATTATTCTCTTGAAAATATTCATATATAAGTTTTTAGAGTAACGGCACACGAAAATAGGGTTCATTCATTATGATATCGCTCTGTAAAAGTATGTCGACAAGGTTTTTATAATTTTCAAAAAATGTTAAAAAATTGTTACATTTTCATTTTGAAAGCAAATATATGAATATTTTGGGGAGACCGAAATAAATATCTGATATTTTTACAATTTTCGAAGTCGCAATATGTTAACAGAGCCTATCGAGTTTCATTTCGAAATACGACATATTATTCCGGAACATAAAGACAACCGAACCTTATTTTTCGTATTTTTGAAAATCTGTTGTGTTTTTTTGTCTGATATAAATAAATAGGTGTCATGGACAAACATGCCGGAAAAAAAAGGACATTGCTAAAGGTCCTGGTCTGGATAGCCGCAATATGGGCGGCGGTCCTCATAGTCATACAGGTGGTGCTGTCTCCGGCAGTGCTGACCAGATTCGCAAGGAATTTCGCGGAAAAATACATTGACGCGGATGTTTCGTTCGGAAAGGTCTCGATGTCCGTATTCAAAAGTTTCCCGAACCTGAACGTAAGTTTCGACACCGTCTCGGTCTCATACCCGTCAGAAAAGTTCATTGACATAGAAAAATGCATAGGCATCAGCCGTGTCGCAGGGCGGGGTGACGGGGCTGACACCCTCATGTCATTCGACAGGTTTTCCGCTTCGCTCAATATCGCAGCACTGACCATAGGCCAGATAAGGATACCGTCACTGACGCTCGATAAGCCGAGGATTTTCGCCAGAAGTTATGACAACGGAAACGCCAACTGGAACATTCTCAAGTCATCCGGACCGGAGGAGAGCGACACCGCAGGCACAAGGATGCCCAGAATGGTACTCGGAAGGATACTGTTCAGCGGGAAGCCTCTCATCATATACACCAGCGTGCAGGACACAGCCGACATCATAATGAACATGCGGAAGATGCAGTTCAACGGCAAGGTCAGGTCAGACGGCAAGGACAGCAGGAGGATCAGTCTGGATGTTGACAGCATGTTCATCGCCGGGCGCTTCCCGGAGGACACACTTGCACTTGCCCTGGACAAATTCAGGATAGGGATGTCAAGAGGCAGAATGTATGCAGGTGCCGAAGCCACAACCTTACTCGCCACTCGCACATACGGCAGGCTGCGTATCCCCGTCGTTTTCAGCACAGGCATAGAGATGCGGAAAGACACCGTGCCGGGCATATCGCTGTGCAAATTCAAGGCAGAAATAGCAGGGATTCCGCTGCAGGCGTCGGCTGACATGAAATTCTACGGCACAGACAGCATCTACGTAAAGGCCGGGGCCGCTATAGAGAAATGCAAGGTCAGTAATGTCCTTAAATACCTGAACAAAGAAATATTCAGGGATGCGGACCAGATCCAGACAGATGCAGCCGTCACCCTCACTGCCTCATGCGACGGCTGGTATTCGCAAAGGAGCGGGTCCCTACCTTCAATAACAGCCGCGTTTCAGATCCCCCGTTCAGATCTGAAACATAAGAAATTCGGCACATCGAACACACTCCAGCTTGATGCCGGGTTGCAAGGAGGAGGAGGGACCCCATTCACCTTGACGGTCAATGACTTCTCTGTATCCGGCAAAGCACTGGAAATAAATGCTCAAGGCAAGGTGGACGACATGCTTGGAGAAGATCCGCTGATAGGGATTGACGCCGACATGGCAGTCAAGCTGGACACTTTGAAAGGACTGATAAAGAAAGGCAGCGGAATAGACGCCGGAGGAAGCCTCGCAGCCGAGATAAAAGGTTCGATAAAACTCTCCCAGCTGGATCCGTACAGATTTGCTGATGCTGATGTCGCAGGATTCATAAAAAGCGACCGCCTGGACCTGAACATTGAAGAAGACTCTCTCTCAATGCACATAGACAGCCTCGACATAGTGCTCGGGGCCTTAGGCAACACACGAGACTCGAGCATAGCACAAGGAGAAAGGATGCTTGTACTGGCATCACGGCTTGACAGCCTGCGCCTGAGATACAAGGACGAGATGTTCGTGAACGGACGCAACCTTTCCCTTAAAGCCCAGAACGCCGCCGCAATACTTGACAGTGCAGACTCCTCGAAGTTCTATCCGTTCGGAGGCCGGCTGGAAATCGGTTTTCTGGCCCTTGCCGGGGCGGATACTTCCGTAGTGCTGGTCTCCGGTTCGGACAACACCTTCACCATATCGCCTAAAAAAGAAAACCCTGATGTACCGGTACTTGCCCTGAAGAGCAAAACGGAAGGAGTATTCCTCAGGAACAGCGTGAACAGGTTAGGTCTCGGAGGACTGCAGCTCGACGCCACCGCAGCAATGAATTCTATCGAAAGGAGGCAGAAGGCGAAAGCTTTCGTAGACTCCCTGGCAAAAAAATATCCGGATGTCCCGAGGGATTCCCTTTTCCATCACCTTCGCAAGATACGCGGCCCTCATAAGGTGGAGATTCCGGACTGGCTGAGTGAAAAGGACTTCAGGAAGAACGACATACAGTTCAGCATGGATTCCTCAATCGTGAAGATATTCCTGGAATGGGATGCTGACGGCATGCTCGCCCTCCGCAGGGCGAACCTGATAACCCCTTACTTCCCTCTGCATAACAGCATCAGGGACATTAAAGGGCGTTTCAACAACAATGAAATAGACCTTGAAAGCTTCAACCTCTCAAGCGGGCACTCCGGCCTTTCTGCCAAAGGACGTCTCAAAGGCATACGCGGGCTTATCGCCGGACGCGGGTTCCTGAACCTGGATATGGACATTACTTCCGACAGCCTGAACATCAACGAACTTCTCGGAGCATATACCGTAGGAAGCGCATTTGTACCAAAGGACATGCCGGAAATCACTGGTGCAGAGGACCTGATGGAAACCGATGACGAGGACTATCAGGAGACATTCGTCACGGATACGCTTGCAGATGCTACGGACATGAAGACATCGCTGATAGTCGTACCGGCCAATGTGATAGCGCAGATACGGCTCGATGCGTCCAATGTCAGGATGTCCGACTTGACGCTGGACAGGATGCAGAGCATGCTTACTGTCAAGGAAAGGTGCGTACAGTTCATGAACACATCGGCGAAATCGGAAATCGGGAACATCGATTTCGAAGGGTTCTATTCGACACGTACCAAACAGGACCTCAGGACAGGATTCGACATCAACATAAGCGATGTTACGGCAGAGCGTGTAATAGAGCTCGTCCCTGCGGTAGACTCCCTTATGCCAATGCTCAAATCATTCAAGGGCCAGCTTGACTGCCAGATGGCGGCCACAGCCGATATAGACACCACCATGAACATTGTCATCCCGTCAATAAACGGTGTCATACGGATAGGAGGGTCAGATCTGACACTCAGTGAGAGCGAGGCATTCACGCAGATAGCCAGAAAACTGAAATTCAAGGACAGAGAAAGCGGCCATATAGACAATATGTCCGTCGAGGGCATGATAAAGGACAACGTGCTGGAAATTTTCCCGTTTGTTCTGAAGGTTGACCGCTATACCATGGCGATGAGCGGCATCCAGAATTTAGACATGTCCTTCCGCTACCATATATCTGTCCTGGACTCCCCTATCCCGTTCAGGGTGGGCATAGACCTGTATGGAGACAGTTTTGACGATTTCAAATTCAAGATAGGCAAGGCAAAATACAAGAGCACAAACATACCTGTGTTCTCTACGGTAATAGACCAGACCCGGCTTAACCTCAAGGAATCCATAGAAAAAATATTTACAATGGGGGTAGAGAAAGCCGTCCAGGAAAACAGAAGGCAGAGCGCAATCGAGGAATACAAGAAGGATATAGACTATAAAGAAGCCGCTGATGCAAAACTCGACTCCCTGTCCGCAGAAGAGAAGGCCCGGCTGGAGGCACAGGAATAACTCCTCTGGAACCGGAAAATGCTACTCCGCATAGCGGAGCAGCATTTTCCTCACATAATCAGATACCCTTTTGGCTGCATCAGTCGTATTTTCGAACATTTCCGCAATGTTCTTGTATTTCATCAGTTCAATAGGGTTCTTCTCATTGTGGAATACATATCCGATGTATTCCTCATATGCGTCGTCCGCAGCATGCTCAAGTTCCGTAATCCGGTCACATACAAGTGTCAGTCTGGAGAAGTTGGACTTGACATTGTCCAGGCACACGACAAGGTCCTTCAAAGCGTCGGACTCCGACTCGATATACTGTGCCAGCTCCACAAGCTGCTGGTCCACCCTGTCCGGAAGATACAGCAGGACCGACTTCGCCGCATCATTTATATTGTCCAGGAACTCGTCTATATACATGGCAATAGCCTGAAGGTCAATCCTGTCAAGAGGAGTAAATATTCCTTCATACAATTGTTCGTAAAACTCAGTCAGCATAGCATCTCCCTGTGTCTCACAGAGTTTTACCTCCCTCTCAAGCTTTTTCCATTCGTCATGACTGGATGTATTCATCATTTTCACCAATGCTGAAGAGGCCTGCTTGATATAGGCTACCTGCTGGGTATATATAGGCAGAATATGTGTCCTGGAAGCAAAAAGGCTCCGGAATCTTTTGATGGGTTTCATAGAACAAAACAGCTAAACATTCAAATTTATAACAAAATATGTGAGTAAAAAAGAGAAAAAAGGCATAAAAACATAAATTATAGAAAAAAAACGGAAAAAACTGCTGCATTTCGCCACATAAAATATTTTTTCAGGAAACGGACCAGTAGCTTTGCAGAAAAAAACGGGATGAAAAGAAACCTTTATATCATGCTCGCGGCCGCACTTTTTTCTTCTTGCTCCGCCTCCATACATGAGATGCCGCAGGCAGAGCCAGGACACAGAATGCAGCTGCCGATAAGATTCTCGGATAAGACAGCATGGCAGGAAGCTGACGGAAAGTATGCCGTAGACATATTCGTTTTCAACGATGACAGGCTCCAGCGGCTGGACTCCTATCAGAGAATAATATGCGCTCCGGGCGAAATGCCTTCTGCTGCATCCAAGGCCGGGAAGAAGATCATCGTTGCAATAGCAAATCCTCAGTCTGGCATCTACAGCTGGGACCATATCAGCTCGTTCCAGGCCATGGAGGAGCAGGCGGCAGAACTGAGGAAAGAATCCGGAGGCAGGATGCTCATGAGCGGATATTGCCGGGCAGAAGCCGGAAAAGACCCCTTCTGTGAAATCAATCTCGCCCCGCTCGCATCTGAAGTGAAGCTCAGGTCTATCAGGTGCGACTTCACGGGCAAACCTTATCAGGGAGCGAGCATAAAAGAAGTCAAGGCATACCTTACGAATGTCAACGCTGAAGCAAAGGTTCTCCAGCAGGAGGGGTTCTTGCCCGAGGTGTTCTGCAACCAGGGAGGGCTCGATAGGGAAGATGTACTCTCATTCATAGACCAGGACCTGATAGTCAAGGAAGTAGGTAATGAGATAGGGTCTGATGCAGTATTTCCCGAAATCCCGTTCGCATGCTATCCCAATGAATGCCCTGAAGAGACGGCCGGATCTCCTTTCACCAGGCTCGTCATAGAAGGCAAAATAGATGGAAGGACCTGCTATTATCCGATTAATATCAACAGGGACATGCCATCCGGGACAGGCGTGGGCAGGAACTGCCGATACATTTTCAGTGTCACACTGAAAAGCACCGGGTCTTCCGATCCCGATACACCGGTCTCCCCTGCCGATATCGATATATCGTGCATCATAACTCCCTGGGATGAAAAAGACAATACTGGAATAATTTTCTGAACATGAAATTGGCAAACACCATACTGGCCGCCTCCATAGCGGCCGTCTCTTTTGCCGCATGCGAAAAGCGGCAGCCGGAAGAAGGTCCTGAATGCAATACAGATACTGTCATAATACTGGACACTGGAAATATGGTCCAGAGCCGCTCGGAAGATCCGCAGGAAGATCTGATCTCGGACATCAACCTGTTCATATTCGATGACAGGGGGATGCTGGAAAGACGGATATACGCCACAGCGGCCCAGATACAGGGAAGCGGAGGGAGCATACATATCCGGACCGGACTGCTCTCTGAAGGCACCTACAGCATCTACGCCCTTGCCAACGCAGGATATCCACTATACCCGGATACTGAACAGGAGGTACTGGAGACCAGGTATTATTTCACTTACCCGGACGAATTCCGGACAGGAATCCCGATGAGCGGGCAGTTCCACGGATGTACAGTACGCAAAGGACAGCCCGTCGAGATAAAGCTGGTAAGGAATATGGCCAAGATATCGGTCAGCATAGACAGAAGCCGACTTGACAAGGATGTATCCTTCTATGTCAACAGCATAAGTATAGGGGGATGCCCCAAGGTGGTCACCCCATTCATGAAGAACACCATTTCCTCAGGATATGACACTTTTCTGAAAGGGTTCTCAAAAAAAGACAGCCAGGTCTCAGTCCTCAATTCAGACTCCGGATGGGGACATAGCGGAGAAGTATCGGTATATATGTTTGAAAACATGCAGGGAGACCTGCTCGAGGGCGCTGAAAATGACAGCGACAAGGTCCTCGACCCTTCTGACCCGAAGGCATCCGTATGCTCGTACATTGAAATCCGTGCTGACTATGCATCCGACACATACTACACCCTTCCGGGAGATGAGCTGATCTACCGTTTCTACCTCGGGGACAACCCGGGCAATTTCGATGTCAAAAGGAACACACACTACCATATCACCATTACCCCTGAAAATAGCGGCCTGGGAGAAAGCAGCTGGAGAGTCGACCAGAGCGGCCTCAGCTCATACTACCCGTACTTCATGAAAATAACTCCAGGCACTTTCATCCGGGGCAAAGTCGGGGAGTCCTTCCATATCAGGTGTGAATACTACCCCCGGTCAGCAAAATTCGACATCGGGATGGAAGAACTGGAATATGACAGGCAGAGAGGCATCTATAACTACACCATCGACAACGACGGAAACGGTGTGACATTGGCATTGAAAAAGCAGGGAAGCGGCATACTGTATATGGAGACAGGGGCTCCCATAAACCAGTCCGAGATCATAACGGTCCTGGTGGAATGACAGAAAGGCCTCTCAGCCCCGCAGGTACTTTGCCGTCCAGGTATCCCCTTCCGCCACAAGTTTCTCGGGAGTACCTTCAAACACTATCCGTCCTCCGGCATCCCCAGCCTCCGGCCCAAGATCGAGTATCCAGTCAGCGGAGCGGATCACATCAGGGTTGTGCTCAACCACCACGATAGTATGCCCTTTGGCAAGCAGGGCATCGAATGACCTCAGGAGCTTTTCGACATCGTAGAAGTGCAATCCGGTAGTAGGCTCGTCAAATATGAACAGAATGTGGCTTGATGATGACTGAGAATCATTCATGGACAGGAAATATGCAAGCTTTATCCTCTGGCTCTCCCCTCCGGAAAGGGTACTGCTGCTCTGTCCCAGCTTTATATAGGAAAGGCCTACATCAACAAGCGGCTGCAGGCGTCCGGCAATGCGGACAGCCGCAGGATCCTGCTGAGAGCCGAAGAAACCAATCGCCTCCTCGACGCTCATGTTAAGGATATCATCTATGTTTTTGCCCTTGTATTTCACCTCTAGGATCTCGGGCTTGAAACGTTTGCCGCCGCATGACTCGCAGACCATCTTGACATCTGCCATGAACTGCATGCCTATCTTCACGAAGCCCTCCCCCTGGCATTCAGGACACCTTCCCCCGTCCATGTTGAACGAGAAGAACGACGGGGTGAAACCGTTCAGCTTGGCAAACTGCTGCTCGGAAAGCAGCTTCCTTATATCATCGTATATTTTCAGATATGTGACGGCATTGGAACGGGAGCTCTTGCCTATCGGGTTCTGGTCAACATATTCCACCTGGGTTATCCTGTCCAGATTTCCGGACAGCCCCCGGAAAGTACCGGGAGCTGTCCCGGTATGGTTCAGATACCGGAACACCGCAGGATAAAGGATGTCTCCCACAAGCGAGGACTTTCCGCTGCCGCTCACGCCGGTCACCACTGTAAGCACGCCCAATGGAAAGCGTGCGTCCACATTCTTCAGGTTATGCTCCATGGCACCTTCGACAGTAATGGAATACGCCCACTGTCTTTTCTCCCGCACATAACGGCTGCGCTGCCCCGACAGGTACTGCAGCGTCAGGGAACGCTCCAGGGCTGCGCCGTCACGGATGCTGTCCTGAATCTTTCCCTGGTAGACTATCTCCCCGCCGTCCACCCCGGCCTTCGGACCTATGTCGACAAGCATGTCCGCCGCCCTCATGATTTCCTCGTCATGCTCGACTACCACCACAGTATTGCCTATATCCCTCAGTTTTTTAAGGACAGAAATGAGCCTGTCGGTATCCCTCGGATGGAGACCTATGCTCGGCTCGTCGAGGATATAGAGAGACCCGACCAGGGAACTGCCCAATGCCGTCACCAGATTTATCCTCTGGCTTTCCCCTCCGGAAAGCGTATTGGATGTACGGTTGAGCGTAAGATATGAAAGGCCCACATCCTTGATATAATTGAGTCTGGAGACTATCTCATCCACAGCTTTAGATACTATGCGCGATTCATATTCCGTCAGCTGCAGACCGGTGAAAAAGTCGAGAAGCTGGTCCACATTCATAGTCAGCAGCTGCTGTATGTTCTTCCCCCCGACCTTGACGTAGAGGGCGTCCTTGCGCAGGCGGCTGCCCCCGCACTCCCTGCATACAGTTTTGCCGGAATAGCGGCTGAGCATGTATTTGTACTGGATTTTATATTTATTGGCATCAACCCACTTGAAAAACTCGTTGATTCCTATTATTGAATCATCCTCGGAGACACCTTTGCGCCCCTGCCAGACAATGTCTTTCTGCTCGTCGGTAAGGTTGCAGTACGGTTCGAACACAGGTATGCCGTACCTCTCGGCATTCTTGACAAGCTGGTCCTTGAACCATCCCATCTTCTCCCCCCGCCAGCATGCGATAGCTCCGTCATATATTGTCCTGCTCTTGTCCGGAATCACCAGATCCTCGCTTATGCCGATTATCTGACCGAGACCCCCGCATACGGGGCACGCCCCGAGCGGACTGTTGAAACTGAACATATATTCATCCGGCTCCTGGAACTTCATGCCGTCAGCCTCAAAACGGTTGACGAAATGCCGTATCTCAACGCTCCCCTCCGGAGCCCGGTACGGATACTCTTTCCTGACAAACAAAGAACCGGAACCTTTATCGAAGGCCGTCTGAACCGAAGAATGGATCCTCGTCTGCAGGTCCTCCCAGTCCATCTGCGGCATGGTGGAGCCGTCTTCCATGACCGGAGACCCGTCCGTAAAAGCAGGTAAACGCAGTCTGTCGACCAGCAGGTAGAGCTCCTGGGGATAGTCCCCGTCCTCGGCCCTACGCATGATCTCCTCTATCCTCACCGGAGCGTCCGTGAAAAAACGGGAATAGCCCTCCTCCTTCAGCTGCAGCATCAGCTCCACCTTGTCATTCCGGTTTTTCCAGTCCAGGTCGGCAAGCAAATAGGCAGTCGAGGGTTCCGCAGACAGGAGGAACTCGAGTACATCGTTGACACTGTGGCATTTGACCTCAACACCGGACACCGGGGAATATGTCTTTCCTATCCTTGCGAATATCAGCCTGAGATAATCGAATATCTCCGTAGTGGTGGCTACTGTCGACCTCGGGTTGCGCGTATTCACCTTCTGTTCGATGGCAATAGCCGGCGGTATACCTTCTATAAGCTCCACATCAGGCTTCGACATCCTGCCCAGAAACTGCCTTGCATAAGAGGAGAGACTTTCGGCAAAACGCCGCTGGCCCTCTGCGAAAAGGGTATCGAAGGCCAACGATGACTTCCCTGACCCGGAAATGCCCGTAATGACTATGAAACGGCCTCTCGGAAGCTCAAGAGTCACATTCTTGAGATTATTGACTTTAGCACCTTTTATAAGAATATTCCCTGTCTCTGACATATACGATGAAATAGAGTTTCAAAGGTAATAATTAAACACGAAAACTGAATACCGTGGAACGTGCAAAATAGACATTTTGACACCCCGTCAAGACATAGTGTCACAAAATTATGACAATTTTTCCTCCTTTTGACCATTACGTCCTGTTTTGAGCAACGGTATGGCAATTGATATAAATGACAGCGGACCCGCAAAGCCGGTGCGGCTTCCATGAAAGCAGGAAACCGGAGACAAGGGCATCCGACAAAAAAGACAATAAAAAAGGAGATTATACTATGGTACCTTCAAGAAGAAACAGTCAGGGCTGGCTGCCTGACATATTCAATGATTTTTTCGACACAAACTGGATGGACAGGGTGAATGCCACCGCACCAGCCATCAATGTCCTTGAACATGAAAACGGGTATGAGCTTGAGCTCGCCGCCCCGGGAATGACCAAAGACGATTTCAACGTACATCTGGATAACGAGGGAAATCTCGTAATCGAAATGGAAAAGAAGTCCGATGAAAATAACAGGGAAAAGCATGGACACTATCTGCGCAGGGAGTTCTCATATTCAAAGTTCCAGCAGACCATGGTCCTTCCGGACGATGCAGAAAGGGAGCGTATCAGTGCGCATGTCGAACACGGAGTACTGAATGTCGACATTCCAAAAATACAGAGGAACAAGGCAGACGGCAGTAAACGTGTCATCGAAGTCAAATAAAGTGTAAGTGTAGTAGTGCAGAGACAGAGACGCCAGGCGGATGTATTTCGCCTGGCGTCTCTGTCTCTGCACGTGCGGGATAAGTCACCGGCCGGACTTCTCTGCATTCTGAGGCTGCTTCTTCTGCCCGTCAGCATCTCCGGCGACCTTCATCTGGGAGCAGACGGTGTTGGCGGTCTTGTCAAACTCCTCGGTCGTGATCATACGGCACGTCCCGTTGAAAGCCACCCCCAGTTCCACAACTATCTTGTTGATATTGAGGTTTCCATCTACCTTGGCCCCGTTCTTCATCGAAAGGGTGTCCTTCACGTAGATGTCCCCCTTCATCTTTCCCCATATATCTGCATTGGAACAGAGCAGCTCTCCTGAAACCTCCGCTGACTCACCTACGACTATCCTGCCCCGGGAAAAGATCTTTCCGCTGAAACAGCCGTCTATCCTTAGGTCATTGGTAGAAAAAAGCTCTCCGGAAATTTTCGTCCCTGAGGAAATCCGGCTTACAGAATTGACAATTTCTTCAGTCCTTGCCATAATTATCTTCTTCCTTATGTATTTAAACACTATTACAGTCCCCTCCCGTGGCAGTTCTTGTATTTCTTCCCGGAACCGCATGGGCACGGGTCATTCCTGCCTACCGTCTTGTCGACATGGACAGGCATTTTGGCCTTCGGCTCACCGCTGTTGGTTACCAAGTCCGTCCTGCTGGTATGCATCTGGTTCATGTCCGGCTTGCGTACTGGCGGCGGTGTCTGGACTGCACTGGCATCCCTGAGCGGGATATGCGCCCTCATGAGGAATGACAGGATATCCTTGCTGAGGGCCTCGAGCATGGACTTGAACAGATTGAAACTCTCGAACTTGTAGATAAGGAGCGGGTCCTTCTGCTCGTATGACGCATTCTGGACCGACTGCTTCAGGTCATCCATATCACGCAGATGCTCCTTCCAATGGTCATCTATCTGGTATAGCGTGATGGCCTTGGTCAGGGCACGGGCAATCTCCTTCCCTTCTGTCTCGTATGCCTTTTTCAGGTTTACCGAAAGGGTGAGCATCTTGCGGCCGTCAGAGATTGGAATCGCTATGTTCTGATAAATTGCGCCCTGTTTTTCATAGACTTCCTTGATGATAGGATATGACCTCTGGGACATGGCGTCCATCCTCCGCCTGTAAGTGTCCTGCATGTTCTGGAACAGCTTTTCTGAAATTTCGGCAGGCTTGGCCCCGGTGTAGAACTTCTCGTCGAAGCCGAGATCTATCGATAGGGTGGCCATCACATACTCCGCAAACGAGCCATAGTCGTATCCGGCGCAGTTCTCCACTATGATCTCTGACATGTCCTGCATCATGTTCATGACGTCAATCTCCACTCTCTCGCCTGACAGGGCATTGCGCCTCCTGGTATATATCACTTCCCTCTGGGAGTTCATGACATCATCATATTCGAGCAGACGCTTACGTATACCGAAATTGTTCTCCTCGACTTTCTTCTGGGCCTTCTCAATAGAGTTGGAGAGCATGTTGTTCTCCAGGGCCTCGTTCTCCTCCATGCCGAGCTTATCAACCACGCTTGCAATCCTTTCTGACCCGAAAAGACGCATAAGCTTGTCCTCGAAAGATACATAGAAGGTAGATGAGCCCGGGTCACCCTGACGTCCGGCACGTCCCCTGAGCTGACGGTCGACACGGCGGCTGTCATGCCGTTCCGTTCCTATAATTGCCAGACCTCCTGCCTTACGGACTTCATCGGAAAGCTTGATATCCGTTCCTCGTCCGGCCATGTTGGTCGCGATGGTGACGGTACTTCTCTGTCCGGCCTGGGCGACCACCTCTGCCTCGCGGGCATGCTGCTTGGCATTGAGGACCTGGTGAGGGATGCCCCTGAGCTTCAGCATCCTGCTGAGGAGCTCGGAAGTCTCGACATCCGTTGTTCCGACCAGCACAGGCCTGCCTGCCTTGGTGAGTTCCTCAATCCTGTTGATTACAGCCTCATACTTGGCCTTCTTGGTCTTGTATATCCTGTCGTTCTCGTCGATCCTTGCAATAGGCTTGTTGGTCGGTATCACCACGACATCGAGCTTATAGATAGACCAAAACTCACCGGCCTCCGTCTCCGCCGTACCGGTCATACCGGCAAGCTTGTGGTACATACGGAAATAGTTCTGCAGGGTGATGGTGGCGAACGTCTGTGTGGCAGCCTCGACCTTCACATTCTCTTTCGCCTCTACCGCCTGATGCAGGCCGTCGCTCCAGCGCCTGCCCTCCATGATACGCCCGGTCTGCTCGTCAACGATCTTCACCTTATTGTCCATGATGACATAGTCGACGTCCTTCTCGAACATTGCATACGCCTTGAGAAGCTGGTTCACTGTATGGACACGCTCAGACTTCAGGGCGAAGTCAGCCATTATCGCATCTTTTTTCGCATGCTTCTCCTCCGGGGTAATGTCGGATTTCTCGACTTCAGCTATCTCGCTCCCGACATCCGGAAGGATAAAGAATTTCGGATCGGAAAGGGTGCCGCTCAGAAGATCATGGCCATTGTCGGTCATCTCCACGGCATGCTGCTTCTCGTTGATCACGAAGAACAGAGGGTCCGTCACCACCGGCATCTCCCTCTCATTGTCCTGGATATAAAAATTCTCTGTCCTCTGCAGGAGCTGCTTCATGCCCGGCTCGCTGAGGAACTTGATGAGAGGCTTGTATTTAGGAAGTCCCTTGTATGCCCTGAGGAGGAGTTTTCCTCCTTCTTTCTCGTCACCTGCCGCTATGAGTTTCTTGGCCTCGTTCAGAGTATTGGTCACGAGGGTCCTCTGGTTATTGTAAAGCCGCTCGACATACGGTTTGTACTCCATGAACTGCTGGTCGTCGCCTTTCGGCACCGGTCCTGAAATGATCAACGGGGTACGGGCATCATCGATAAGCACGGAGTCAACCTCATCGACAATGGCGTAGTGGTGCTTGCGCTGGACAAGGTCACGCTGGGAAATTGCCATGTTGTCCCTGAGGTAGTCAAAGCCGAACTCGTTGTTGGTCCCGAACGTTATGTCGCAGGCGTATGCCTTCCTGCGTGATTCACTGTTTGGCTGGTGTTTGTCGATACAGTCCACTGAAAGGCCGTGGAACATGTAGAGCGGACCCATCCACTCGGAGTCTCGTTTTGAAAGGTAGTCGTTGACTGTCACTACATGCACGCCTTTACCGGCAAGCGCATTGAGGAATACAGGAAGCGTGGCGACAAGGGTCTTTCCTTCTCCAGTAGCCATTTCGGCAATCTTGCCCTGATGAAGGACGATACCTCCGATAAGCTGCACATCGTAGTGGACCATGTCCCAGGTGATCTCATTTCCTCCGGCCATCCAGTGATTGTGCCAGATGGCATAGTCCCCGTCTATCTCGACAAAATCCTTTGACGTGCTGAGCTCACGGTCGAAATCCGTAGCCTTGACCCTGATAGTCTCGTTCTCCTTGAATCTGCGGGCGGTAGATTTCATCACCGCGAATGCGGCAGGCAGAATCTCGTCAAGCACTTTCTCAATATCCTCATCCACCTTCTTCACCAGCTTGTCGGACTCCGTGGCGAGAGCCTCCTTCTGGTCTACCGGGATGTCCTTTTCAAGCTCTTCCTTTATCTGGGCGATCCTTTCCTCGTCTCCCGCTATCCTCTCCCGGATAATACGCCTCAACTCCGCAGACTTCTCCCTCAGCTGGTCGTCCGTCAAACTGTCAATCTCAGGATAGGCAGCGAGCACCTTCTGGAGCACTGGCTGCAGCTGCTTAAGGTCCCTTTCCGCCTTGGTCCCGAAAATCTTCTTAAAAACATCGGTAAATGACATATCTCTAATATTTTTTATTCAGGTTAACATTTCCGGCCAGCCACACAGCAGGGCAAAGACCGAATTTTGCAAAAATAATCATTATCTACGATAAAACATAGAAGCTGTTTTGATTTTTATAATAAATTTCAAAACAGCTTCCACAATCCGTAATGTCGGGAGTCTCTACTCCATCAGTTTTTTGTATTTGAACCGCTTAGGCGTCACGTCACCCATACGTCGCTTCTTGTTCTCCTCATATTCGGAATATGACCCCTCGAAGAAATACACCTCGGAGTCGCCTTCGAACGCAAGGATATGCGTGGCGATCCTGTCAAGGAACCACCTGTCATGGGAAATCACCACCGCACAGCCGGCAAAATTCTCAAGACCTTCCTCAAGAGCCCGTATGGTATTGACATCCACATCGTTGGTCGGTTCGTCAAGAAGGAGGACATTGCCTTCATCCTTAAGTGTAAGGGCTAGATGCAGACGGTTCCTCTCACCACCGGACAGTACTCCGCAGAGCTTCTCCTGGTCGGCACCGGAGAAGTTGAACCTCGAAACATACGCCCTGGCGTTTACATCCCTCTTGCCGAGCTTTATGAATTCACTTCCTCCAGAGACAGTCTCATATACTGTCTTTTCCGGATCAATGCTCTTGTGCTGCTGGTCCACATACGCGAGCTTCACGGTTTCGCCTATTTCGATAGATCCGGAATCCGGTTTCTCGAGCCCCATGATGAGGCGGAAAAGCGTGGTCTTCCCGGCGCCGTTAGGCCCGATGACACCGACGATGCCTGCAGGCGGGAGCGTAAATGTCAGATGCTCGAACAGGAGCTTGTCACCATACGCCTTGGAAACGTCATTGAAGCTGATGACCTTGCTTCCGAGCCGCGGACCATTCGGAATGAATATCTCGAGATTGGCCTCTTTTTCCTTTCCGTCCTCGCTGGCAAGCTTCTCATACGCTCCGAGCCTGGCCTTTGACTTCGCATGACGGGCCTTTGGTGCCATCCTCACCCATTCCAGCTCACGCTCGAGGGTCTTGCGCCGCTTGCTCTCCTGCTTCTCTTCCATGGCAAGCCTTGTGCTCTTCTGGTCAAGCCATGAAGAATAGTTGCCTTTCCACGGAATACCTTCGCCCCTGTCAAGCTCCAGGATCCATCCTGCAACATTATCAAGGAAATAGCGGTCATGCGTGACTGCGATGACAGTACCCTTATACTGCTGCAGATGTGCCTCGAGCCATTGTATGCTCTCTGTATCCAGATGGTTTGTAGGCTCGTCAAGAAGCAGTACATCTGGCTGCCTGAGGAGAAGGCGGCACAGCGCCACCCTCCTGCGCTCTCCCCCGCTCAATGTGGCGATCTTCGCATCAGACGGAGGGCACTGCAGCGCGTCCATAGCCCTTTCCAGCTTTGAGTCTATCTCCCATCCGCCGCAATGCTCTATCTTTTCCGTAAGCTCCCCCTGCCTCTCGATCAGGGAAGCCATCTCATCGTCCGACATCGGCTCGCAGAACTTCAGGTTCACTTCCTCATACTCCTTCAGAAGGTCCATCACTTCCTGCACGCCCTCCTGGACCACCTCTATCACAGTCTTGTCCGGATCCATCTGCGGCTCCTGCTCCAAATACCCGACAGAATATCCTGGAGCCCATACGACCTCACCCTGATAGCCTTTCTCCACCCCGGCTATAATTTTCATCAGTGTGGATTTTCCGGAACCATTAAGGCCGATGATGCCTATCTTCGCCCCGTAGAAGAATGAAAGGTAGATGTCCTTGAGGATTATCTTGTTGTTGTGCGGGAGGATCTTCCCCACCCCGTTCATTGAAAAGATGATTTTCTCGTCTGTCATAAAAACACATTTTGCCGCAAAGATAATCTTATCCTGACGTTCCGCAAAATATTGCTCAGCAGCCGGCGGTTTTTTTTGTGTCAAGCTCAAGCCTGATACGCTTGCACCACTCTCCTGGAGACTCGTTCGTGACAAGCCTGAAAGCCATGTTGAATGAAACAATGGTGTGGAAACCGCTTACATCAGCAAGTTCAGATACACGTAACCACGGATTCTTCTTGAATACATCCATTGAGTACATCACCCTGTAATAGTTCACGAACTGGCAGAAATTCTTTCCCGTATGCTCGTTTATTGTACGCGAAAGATACGCCTTGTTGGTATACAGCCTTTTTGCAATATCTCCCACCGTGATATTCTCGTCCAGATACGGCTTCTCTTCATCGAACAATGTCTGGAGCCTGGAATAAAGCATCCCGAAATTGTCTGCCTTCTCATCTCCAGACCTGGCGGGAGCCGCTATCTTTACCTGGGAGCCGCTGCGTTTCCTTGCCGTGGATACAGGAGCCTCCCGTCTTACGGCATGTGCATAAAGATAGAGATAGAAAAGCAAGGAAGACCCGAACAGGAAAAGCAGAGGAATCGCGCCTGGGACAAGGTCGTTGTACACGGCAACCATAAGCAGGATGAAGAAAATGGAAAGATGAAGTTCCTTTACGACAGGGGCCCCGGTCTTCACCATAGCCTTGACTCCAATGTACACAAGCATAATGGCAGCCAGCAAGGCGGGGAGATATTCCGTAAAAGGAAAGCTCGCGTGCCGGTTTGTCATCATCACGACTATCCTTATTACGGAAACGGTAATGGCCAGGACAGTCATCAGCAACGGGAAGACCACCGATCGCTTTCCGGGAGACCGGCTTCCGGACGGGGAAAAAATAAGTATCATAGCCGGAGCCATCATATCTGTCACAGGAGAATCGAACCGGCCTGAATTTGCAAGCACATCGGATATGACCATACCGGCGAGACTGATTACTGACATCAGAGGAAGCATATCTGAGAAAATGTTCCACCCCTTCCTTTTACTTTCACATGACACAGAACAAGTAACCATAACTTCACTAAAATTTTGAGCCGGCAAAAATACAATAAAAAGCCCCTCATACTACATTCTGAGGGGCATGTAAAATCATTTTTTTATGTTTCTTAATGATTTTTCTCTTTTTTTATATCTATTTTTCAATGCGCTGCTCCTTTTCAGGCGACTTTTCTCCTTTCTGTTCCTTCTTCTTCAGGCTCAGTCCAGTCTTCATCTCGTCGAACCCTTCTCCGTAAACACCGCTCGCAGAAGATACGGAGACAAACGCCTTGTTGTCGATACTCTTGATCATGGCGACCACCTCATGCAGCTGGTGCTGCCGGACAACCACCAGAAGAACCCTGCTCTCCGTCTGCGAATACCACCCTATTGACTGGAATGCGGTCACCCCCCTGTGCATGTTCCGGGAAATGTTATCTGCGATTTCCTTGTATTTTGTGGAGAATATCAGCACCTGTGCTGACGACTTCTGGCCCAGCAGGACGAAATCCACCATGAATGAGAATGTCACCATCACTACATATCCGTAGATCATATCCTCCAGGGTCTTTCCCGGGATAAGCAGCACTGATGCTATAATGAATATATCCGAGAACAGGTAGACCTTGCCCGGAGACACAGGCCAGTACTTGTTGACGATCATTGCGGCAATATCCGTCCCGCCCGTACTTCCGCCCCTGAGCAGGACAAGCCCGATGCCGAGAGCCTCGAGTATACCGCCGACAACGGCTATCAGGAGCTTATTGTCGAAAGTTATCACCCAGTCGAATTTCGGGAAAAGGTCGAACAGGACGGTGGAAAGGATGATTGCATATATTGTCTTCACCCCGAATGCCTTGCCCAAGGCAAGGAAGCCAAGTATGAGCAGTATCGCGTTGAGAATAAAGAACGAAACCGCCACAGGGACACCCGTAGCAAAATAAACAATCGTACAAAGGCCTGTACCTCCACCGCTTGCAATACCGTTCGGAATAAGAAACGAAGTCCATGAAAGACAATATACAACGATTCCGAAAGTCAGGACTATATAGTCCCATACATGGGCGAAAATGTTTTTAGTGTTCATTGGAAAGTACAAACTATTTGACGACAATATTAACTATTTTCCCGGGTACTACTATGATCTTCACTATATTACCATCACCGACATATTTCATCGTCTGATCAAGGGACCTCACCTCCGACTCGACAGCCTCCCTTGACATGTCCTTAGGCAGGTCTACGGTAAACCTGGTCTTTCCGTTGAATGACACCGCATAGGTGCAGCTGTCCTCAACGACATACCGTTCATCGTATTCAGGGAAAGAGGCAAATGAAATGCTCTCCTTGTGCCCGAGCGCCTCCCAAAGCTCCTCCGATATATGAGGTGCGAACGGAGAAAGGAGTATAATCAGCGGCTCGAGGATTGCCCTCTTGCTGCACTTGAGGTCATACAGTTCGTTCACGGCTATCATGAATGCGCTCACCGTGGTGTTGAAGGAGAAATTCTCTATGTCCGTACGTGCCTTGCCAATCAGCTTATGCAGGGTCTTGAGCTCAGCCGGTAAAGGCTTCCCGTCCGTGACTGCGAGCCCGTCCTTCCCGTAAAACAGCCTCCACAGTCTTTTGAGGAACCTGTGAACACCGTCGATTCCCTTTGTATCCCATGGCTTCGACTGTTCCAGCGGACCGAGGAACATCTCGTACAGACGGAGCGTATCGGCTCCGTAGGTATCGCATATCATGTCCGGGTTCACAACATTGAACATGGACTTGCTCATCTTCTCTGTGGCGTACCCGCATATATATTCACCGTTTTCAAGGATGAATTCTGCATCAGCAAAATCCGGCATCCATTTCCGGAACGCATCAATGTCAAGCCTGTCATTATGGACAATATTCACATCCACATGTATTTCCGTAGTGTCATAACCGTCTTTCAGACCGTATGATACGAACTTGTTGGTATTGATGATCCTGTATACGAAATTGGAGCGGCCCTGGATCATCCCCTGGTTTATGAGCTTCTTGAAAGGCTCCTTTTCACAGACATAGCCAAGGTCATACAGGAACTTGTTCCAGAAACGCGAATAAATTAGATGCCCCGTAGCATGTTCAGTGCCTCCGATATAAAGGTCGACATTCCTCCAGTATTCATCCGCCCCGCGGCTCACCAGAGCACTGTCATTGTGAGGGTCCATATACCTGAGATAGTAGGCACTGCTGCCGGCGAACCCTGGCATCGTGCTCTTTTCCAGCGGCCAGCCTCCATACGTCCAGTCTGCCGCTCTGGCCAAAGGTGGCTCGCCGCTTTCTGTCGGAAGGTACTTGTCTACTTCCGGCAGCTGCAGCGGGAGTTCGCTGGAAGGCAGAGGGGTCGGTATGCCTTCTTTATAATATATAGGGAACGGCTCGCCCCAGTATCTCTGACGAGAGAAAATCGCATCACGGAGCCTGTAGTTTATCTTGCGGTGCCCTATTCCGTGTTTCTCAACATAATCTATCGCGGCAGGTATGGCTTCCTTGACAGTCATCCCGTCCAGGAATCCGGAATTGCACATTATCCCTTCCTTCGCATCAAAGCTGGACTCAGAAACATCACACCCCTCGATGAGAGGGATTATCGGAAGATTGAAACGGCGGGCGAATGCATAGTCCCTGCTGTCATGTGCCGGCACCGCCATGATGGCACCCGTACCGTATCCGGCAAGGACGTATTCCGAAATCCATACAGGCACCCTGTTCCCTGTCAGAGGATTCACGGCGTAAGAACCGGAAAAAACTCCGGTGACTTTCTTCGTTTCGGCCAGGCGCTCCCTTTCTGTCCTCTTCTTCACCTCATTGAGGTATTCGGCAACGGCTGATTCCTGCTCCGGCGATGTAAGTTTTTCCACCCACTCGCTTTCCGGAGCAAGGACCATGAAAGTAACGCCGAATACCGTATCGGCACGGGTGGTGAAAATATGCATGTCATACTCCAGGTCGCCATTGTATGCCTTGAACACCATCTCTGCACCCTGCGAACGTCCAATCCAGTTCCGCTGCATGTCCTTGAGAGAATCCGTCCAGGCGAGGTCTTCCAGGTCATCAAGAAGCCTGGCGGCATAGGCGGAGACACGTAACTGCCACTGTGTCATCTTCTTCTGCTCTACCGGATATCCTCCACGGACAGAATAACCTTCTTTCACCTCATCGTTCGCAAGCACGGTCCCGAGCTTAGGACACCAGTTCACGGAAGTCTCTCCCTGGTAGGCGATGCGGTAGTTCATCAGAATATCTGATTTCTCCCTGTCTGTCATACTGTTCCACTGTCCGGCAGTGAAAGACAGCTCCTTCGTACAAGCTGCATCGATATCCCTGGTCCCTGTCCGGGAGAAGGAATCTACAAGCTCCGAGACAGGCCTCGCCTTCTGAAGTCTGTTGTCATAATAGCTGTCGAACATCTTCAGGAACGCCCACTGTGTCCATTTGTAATACGCCGGATCACACGTCCTGACCTCTCTGGACCAGTCATATGAAAAACCGATTCTGTCAAGCTGCTCCCTGTATCTTGCAATATTCTTCTCGGTAGTCACCGCAGGATGCTGTCCGGTCTGTATAGCATACTGCTCGGCAGGCAGGCCGAAAGCGTCATATCCCATAGGATGCAGGACATTGAATCCGCACAGCCTCTTGTACCTGCTATATATGTCGCTGGCAATGTATCCGAGAGGATGCCCCACATGCAGTCCGGCCCCTGAAGGGTACGGAAACATGTCCAGAACATAGTATTTCGGTCTGGACGGATCCTCAACAGCCTTGAATGTCTGGTGCTCATACCAGTAGGACTGCCATTTCTTCTCAATTTTCCTGAAATCGTATTCCATAATGTCTTGTATTATCTTATACTCTTACCTCTGTCACCACGACTGTCTCCGCCCGTTTATGCCGAATCCTCCGCCTTTTGATTTCTTCTCAAGCCGGAACTCCACCGGAAGTGTCATGGAACTGTTGACTTTCTGCCCGTTGACCCGTGCCGGACGCCATTTGGGAGATGCGCTTATGACTTTTACAGCCTCGGCATCGAGCAAAGGGTCCACGCTTTTCACCACCTCGACATCCCGCACCTTGCCGTCCTTGTCTATCACGAAATTCACCTGGACTGTTCCCTGGATACCGTCCCTGACAGCCTCCGCCGGGTATTTCAGATACGGATACACCCATTTGGTGAGGAACTGGCGGGGATCGGTGCTGTTGAGGAAAGCAGGTTTGAAATCACATTCATAATAAGGGATAACATCATCTCTCCCGGAGGCATTCTCCACAGTCTTTTCCTCTGGACGGAAAGCAATCTGGTCATCAGTATTGGCAACGTTTACAGTAAAATTGTAGATGAACTCCAGCTCCCTCTCCATCATCCCGTAGTCTATTATGTCTCCGGTATCCTTAGGGGTATTGTGCTGCGGGTACTGGCCTGTGGTAAAATAAACAGACGGGATTTCCGCCGCATAGAACGCCCTGTGGTCAGAAGGATACGGTTCATAGGAAACTACATCGGGATGGACTGGCTGCAGTTCCGCGGACATTGACGCAAGGATGGAGTTAAGGTCAGCATTGGAGGCGGTATAGGCATAGAAACCTTCATCCCCGGTCCCGAGCATATCCAGATTTATCATGACATCCACGGCATCCGCATCCGCAAAGGACCTGTTCAGAAAATACCACGACCCGGCAAATGTCTCGCAAGACGCGCCGAATCCTATGAAGATCACGGAACGCCGGAAAAGTATGGAATTGGTGGATACCATCCTCGCGAGCTCGATCATCATGGCCAGGCCGGAAGCATTGCCGTTGGCCCCGTAATATATCTGTTCCTGCTGCTTACCGTCGACAGTCAGGACATTTGTCCCGAGGTTGTCAAGCCTTGCGCCCACCACCACATACCTGTTCCTCAGACGTGCATCATAACCCTGCACGAACCCGACTACGTTCCTGGAGGTCAATGTGTCGCCGGAGGCCCTGGAAATTCCGAATTCATCGCCGCTTTCCGGACTTAGCATCTCCACCCCGTAATTCTTCAGTGCGTCATACAGGTATGCCGCTGCCGCCGTTTCCCCGTCAGAGCCGGCTTTACGGCCTCGGTTTGCGGCAGAAGCGATGTCAGAGACATGCCGCCGCATAGATGCGGCGGTCTCGCTGTCATACAGCCCAGAGTAACCGCCGTCAGTCCTGTATTGCGCATCCGCGGGGAAAGGATGCACGGCCGACAGGAATAAAAAGGCGGCCGAAAAAAAGATATATTTTTTCCTGTCCATGGTTTTCAATCGTTTACCAGAATCCATACGTCATCAGGGCAGAAATCCTCCCCCTTAACCTTCTTGAGGGAGAGAAAAATGTGCTGCAGGTCATTCGCTGGAGCGATACCTATAGCATTGAATCCGTTCCTGAAATTGATCAGGACGGGACTGTAGCCCTTTTCCCTGACCTCCGCCAGCAGAGTCTCGGCATTTGACCTGTCCTTAAACGCACCGACCACTATATAATACATGAAATCGAGCCTCGTGGTGAACAGCCCGCCAATCTCGGATGGATTGAGAATTGTCCCGTGCAGCTGCCTTATGGAATCCAGCACTGCAATAGAGTCACAGAGGGCCATCTCCACCCTTTTCAAGGAATCAATGCGTGCCAGATGCTCAGACTCCTGGCGCTGGAACAGCTCCACCCTCATCTGTTCCAGTTCCTTCGCCGTAGGTCTGCCGGCCAGACGACGGAACATGTCGCATCCGGTCAGGGTCAGGAGAGAAAGGGCAGACAGGAGAAACAAAAATTTTTTCATGTACTTTTACTATAGAGCCTAGCCGCAAATTTAACCAAATAATCAACCTGGGCAAAATAAATGTTATATTTGCATGATGGACTTTTCAAAAACAGCAGTTCTCACTGCTGCCGCCCTTTCAATGGCGGCGGCAGGATTTCCGTGCCCGGGGCAAAGCATCGACGACGCGGCCATCTTCAGGCGTATACACCAGGAGATAAAGGAGATCACATCCGGTCCGGACACCGTGTCCATGGTTTTCCTGGGAGACGTGATGCTGCATGAGGCCCAGATCAGGAACGCCGCGGAAAAATACAGGAATTCAGGAGGGACGGACACCAACAGGCAAATGTCCTTTGATTTCAGCCAGTATTTTTCCGACATCCGGGAATACATTTCAGAAGCTGACATTGCGGCAGCTAATATGGAATTCACCCTGGGGGGCCCGCCGTTCTCAGGATACCCGGCATTCAGTGCCCCGGACAGCTACGCCGCTTATATGGCCGAGTGCGGAATCGATGTATTTCTCACAGCCAACAACCATATCCTGGACAAGGGAGCCCGCGGAGCCGCCCGCACACTCGGGATATACGAAGAGCTGCGGGAAAAGACAGGTGTCAGATACACAGGGACAGCCGCCTCCCCGTCAGGATTCTTTGAGAACAACCCGCTGGTTATCGACATAGGCGGGTTCAAGGCCGCTTTCGTGAATTTCACATACGGGACAAACATCCGGACAGGCGAGGAATACCCAAGGGTCAACACTACCGACAGGAAGCAGCTGTACCTGCAGTTGAGAAAGGCGGAAGAGTCCGGAGCCGATATCATAATAGCCCTGCCGCACTGGGGAGAAGAATACTCCCTTGTCCATTCCGCAGCGCAGCTTTCAACAGCTGAATGGCTGGCGGAAAACGGCGCCGACATAATCATCGGCGCACACCCGCATGTAGTCCAGGACAGCACATTGCTTCTGGTAAAGAGCGGCAGGTTCGCAGGGAAAAAGGTCCCTGTGGTATTCTCACTTGGCAATGCAATATCAAACATGAGCGCCCCCGATACGCAGATCGGGCTTATGGTAAAAGTAACCGCAGTAAAGCACCTGAACGGCAAGATAGAAACCTTCCCGCTGGAGTTTACATACCTGTGGTGTTCCCTGCCTGGCAGACTTAAAGACACCCACTGTACAATTCCAGTCAAACAATATCTGCGGAAGCCGGGGATGTGGCTGATGCGGTATGAATATGACAAAATGCGGAAGGCCTATGCCAGGGTAAAGGCAATAACAGGAATCAACGATTAGACAAAGACAATATGAGCGGACAGAGAATTAAACATACCATTACGCTTGAAGCCATTGACCCGGTGGATATCCTGGGGCCGGGAAACAGGATACTCGAAGCCCTGTGCAGCTATTTCCCGGACCTGAAAGTCGTGGCCAGGGGCAATGACATCATCCTGGAAGGGAGCCGTCAGGACATCGACACATTCTCATCAAAACTCGACATGCTTACCGAACGTAAACTCCACAAGATGAACCTCACCCCATACGATGTAGAAGACGTATTCGGCGGTGAATCCCCAAATGAAAGATTCAGGCTCACCGGAGATGCAACAATCGTATACGGCATAGACGGAAAGCCGATCAAGGCAAGGAACCGCACCCAGCAGGAAATGGTGACCGCATATTTCGAGAATGACCTCGTCTTCGCCGTCGGTCCTGCCGGTACAGGAAAGACATATATCGCAATAGCCCTGGCCGTCAGGGCCCTGAAGAACCGCGAAGTCAGGAGAATCATTCTTACACGACCGGCAGTAGAGGCCGGAGAACGACTCGGTTTCCTCCCGGGGGACCTGAAAGATAAGCTCGACCCATACCTGCAGCCACTCTATGACGCCCTGGGGGACATGATTCCTCCCAGAAGGCTACAGGAATTCATGTCGGATGGCATAATACAGATAGCCCCGCTCGCATACATGAGAGGCCGTACCCTGGACAAGGCTTGTGTAATACTCGACGAGGCCCAGAATACCAACATGGGGCAGCTGAAAATGTTCCTTACCAGGATGGGCAGCGATGCCAAATTCATTGTCACGGGAGATGCAAGCCAGGTGGACCTGCCACACAAGGAAGATTCCGGATTACTCAAAGGGATAGAATTGACAAAGGACATAAAAGGAATCGCCAGTATTTTTTTCAGGAAAGAAGATATTGTACGTCATCCGCTGGTAAGCAAGATCGTACACGCCTTCGACTCGGCAGAAAAGAAAGGCATATAAATCGAGTATGAGGAAAACGAAGTAGTTTTCTTCCTACTTTCGTTTTCCGACCTCTCACACCACCGTACGTGCCGTTCGGCATACGG
>CALVCB010000003.1 GCA_944325965.1 uncultured Bacteroidales bacterium | reverse complement strand
CGTGGATTTTCTTCCCCGAAAAAGGCAACGGATAGGTAGCAATTCATTTTCCTAACCCATCAAAAAACGGCTGATGCACTCCAATGATGGACATGGAATACAACCGCACATCACCTTTCATTTCCAACTGTTTGCATTATTCCTCCGAATTTCATCCGTATGTGGGCGAGTTTGCGTATATTTGACCCGTCATTCCCGTTGCATACAGGGATAATATCTGCAAGCCATGAAAAAATTCCTTTTGATTTCTTTTATCCTCCTTCCCATTGCCATTTCCGCAGCGGACATTGACAGGGAATGGATTGAGGACAATTATATGAAACGTGAGGCCATGATCCCCATGCGTGACGGCATATCCCTTTATACAGCCATATTCGAGCCTGCAGGCCTTTCCGGGCGTCCTATAATAATGATGCGCACCCCGTACTCATGTTCACCGTACGGGGAAGGGTTCCCCTCAGTGCTGTGGAAGGATATGCGCCTGTTCTCCGAGAACGGGTACATCATTGTCCTGCAGAATGTAAGGGGCCGCTATATGAGTGAGGGCGAATATGAGAACATCCGTCCGTTCAATCCGTGCAAGACCGGACGGCAGACAGATGAGGCGTCCGACACATACGATACGGTGGAGTGGCTTGTCAGGAATACGAACAATAACGGCAATGTCGGTGTGACCGGGGTTTCGTATCCGGGCTTCTATGCTACAATGGCGGCCCTGTCCGGACATCCGGCTATAAAGGCCGTGTCACCTCAGGCCCCTGTATATGACTGGTATATGGGGGATGATGCGCACCACAACGGCGTGCTTATGCTGCTGGACACTTATTCTTTCGGCGGCTCGATGTACAGGGAGCATGACAATCCCGCCCCTAAAGCCCCCGGCACCGCCGCCAGGATGGAAGGCGACGTCTATTCTTTCTTCCTTGAAGCCGGCCCGATGTCCGGAGTGACAGAGACCTTTTCGGATTCCCTTGCCTTTTGGCATCAGATGATGGAACATCCTGACTATGACAGCTTCTGGCAGGAAAGATGCCCGGGGCAATATCTTAAAGGCGACCTGCCTGCGGTCCTGGTTGTCGGAGGGACCTTCGACACAGATGACTGCTACGGGGCATTGAACACATACGGCTCGATCTGCCGCCAGTCTCCAGGTACTGACGCCTATTTCGTTTACGGCCCGTGGTATCATGGCGGCTGGCACAATACTTCCTATACTCATCTCGGACAGGTCTGGATAGGGGAGGGGACCTCCGCTTATTTCATGGAAAACATTGAATACCCGTTCTTCCGGTATTATCTTGAAGGGGAAGGTGACCGTATTCCGAAGGTCAGTGTCCTGCCTTATGGCGGTGACGGATGGCATTCCTATTCTTCCTGGCCTCCTGATGGAACAACATACAGGGAAATCTATCTTAGGGGCGGGGACAGCCTGTCATTCGCAGCTCCTTCCGAGGGTATGTCGTATTCATCATATGTTTCAGATCCGGGACATCCTGTCCCGCATGTCGGAAAGCCCGTAGGCGGAAGGTACAGGGAATATATGGTTGAAGACCAGAGATTTGCATCTGCCAGACCTGACGTTCTCACCTTTATGTCCTCCCCTCTGGAGGACACTCTCAAGCTGGAGGGCCCCATGTCCGCCAGGATATGGTTCGAGACTACAGGAAGTGATGCCGATATCGTGGTCAAGCTTGTCGACGTATTCCCGGATGACTTCGGATACGGGGCTTCTGTTGAAGAGCGGCTGCCTGATCCCGGATACGAGATGGGCGGTTATCAGATGCTTGTCCGGGGCGATGTGTTCAGGGCCCGGTACAGGGAAGGTTTTGAAAAACCTCTTCCTGTCATCCCTGGAGAGATTACGGAAGTCGCTTTTGGTCTGGACGATGTCGCGCACTGGTTCCTTCCAGGGCACCGCATAATGGTTCAGATACAGAGCTCCTGGTTTCCTCTTGCAGACAGGAATCCCCAGAAATTCGTGAATAATGTGTATGAGGCCGTTCCGGAAGATTACATTCCTGCCAGAATGAATATATTTCATCAGGAGGACTGTCCTTCTTGTATAGTCCTTCCGGTAAAATATTGAGACAGGTGGGGTTCAGATCGTGTCCTTGATATTGTAATGGTTCCTTTCGCTGCTGTTCCTTGACACCAGCTCGCTTATGAAACCAGAAAGGAAGAGCTGTATTCCCGCAAGGACGGCAACAAGGGCCAGATAAAACAGTGGTTGCTCCGTGACTGGCCTGAAGCCCAGTCCGTTGGCCTGGTGGACAAGTTTTGAGATGATCAGCCATACGGCTATTATGCCTCCGGTTAGGAACATAAGTATGCCGGTAAGCCCGAAGAAATGCATGGGGTTCTTCCCGAAGGTGCACAGGAACCAGATGGAAAGCAGGTCCAGGAAGCCGTTGACAAACCGGTTCATCCCGAATTTGCTTTTTCCGTATTTGCGTTTCTGGTGGTGTACAGGCTTTTCGGTTATCTTCGTGAATCCGGCGTTCTTTGCCATGTAAGGTATGAAGCGGTGCATCTCTCCGTACACCTCGATGTTCTTGACTACCTCATGCCTGTATGCCTTCAGTCCGCAGTTCATGTCATGCAGGCGGATTCCGGTTATTTTCCTGGCAGTAGCATTGTACAGTTTTGAAGGGAGGTTCTTTGTCAGCTTGTTGTCTTTCCTGTGCTGCTTCCATCCGGAGACTATGTCGTAGCCGTCCCCGGTAATCATCCTGTACATTTCCGGAATTTCTTCCGGAGAATCCTGCAGGTCTGCGTCCATGGTTATTACCACACGCCCTTCGGCAGCCTTGAAGCCGCAGTACAGGGCGGCTGACTTCCCGTAATTCCTTCTGAAGGATATTCCCCTTATCGCATTGTCCGACCGGGAAAGGGATATTATCTCATCCCATGAGCCGTCATTGCTGCCATCGTCGACCATTATGATTTCATACACGAAACCTTCCCTTTCCATCACTGACCTGATCCAGCCGGCAAGCTCCGGCAGGGATTCGGCTTCGTTGAACAGGGGTATGACAATGGAAATATCTTTGTCGAAATTGTCTTTAGTGGTCATTTCTCGAAATTTGCGAATGGGTCACGGGCCGGTATGTTCCTCGATAGGATGGCTGACAGTACGGTCCCGTAGAGGAAGCAGTATATCAGGTTGGAGAAGAATGAGATCTGCGGATAGCTGTCCTCCATTTTTTCAAGCATGGCCATGGAATTGCTGTCCAGCATGGAAGAATATGTCTGGATGGCTGCCGACATCTGTTCCGAGAACAGGTCCGGCGATATGAACAGAATGTTGGCAAGGCTTATTGCGGAATAGATCAGGGCCGACAGAAGGGCGGTGGCCATGCCGAACTTGAATGTGTCCGCATTGGTGGCCTCCCCGAATTCCGAGCACAGCTTCTTCATGAAGAACATCATCAGCCAGATGCACCCGGCGAACTTTGCGAGCCACAATAAGAGCGACAGCAGTGTCGACACAACCGGAGAGCCTATGCTGCCGGTGGCCTGCCCTATAAACATGAATGCCCCGGAAACTGCCCCGAGTGCGATGCCCGAAATTCCGGCTTTGCTCCAGATTGTCCTGGTCGTTAGATCCTGATTCATAATTGATATGGAAAACAATATGTAGATAACTGCGCAAAGATAGAAAAAAATTCGTACCTTTGCAGCCTTTGGTGAAAATAACAGGACTGACGTTAAATACAATATAATATGAACGTGAATATCACATTTCCCGACGGTAGCGTGAAGGCCTTTGAGAAAGGCGTTACAGGCTATGAGATTGCGCAGAGCATAAGCCCGAGGCTGGCGGCCGAAGTGCTCGCCGCCACGGTAGTTTTCAATGATGACGCAAAAGGAAAAGGTACGATATACGATCTGGACCGTCCTATAGGGCAGGACGCTTCAATCAAATTCCATAAATGGGAGGACGACCAGGCCAAGCATGTCTTCTGGCATTCTTCTTCACACCTGTTAGCCCAGGCCCTCGAGGCCCTCTATCCCGGGGTCAAGTTCGGCATAGGGCCGGCAATCGAGAACGGGTTCTACTATGATGTGGATTTCGGCGGGAGGCAGATTTCCGAGTCCGACCTCAAGGCCATCGAGGACAAGATGATGGAGTTCGCCCGTTCCAAGGAGAAGTTCGTCCGTCAGGAAGTCTCCAAGGCAGACGCCCTCAAGACGTTCCAGAAGAAGGGGGACGAGTACAAGTGCGAGCTTATCGGAGAGCTCGAGGACGGCACCATTTCATTCTATACCAACGGTTCGTTTACCGACCTTTGCCGCGGACCGCACCTGAGGGACACTTCTGTCATCAAGGCCGTCAAGCTCACCTCTATAGCAGGGGCATACTGGAGAGGCGACGAGAAACGTAACATGCTTACCCGCATCTACGGCATATCATTCCCGAAGAAATCTATGCTTGACGAGTATCTGGCAATGCTGGAGGAGGCAAAAAAACGCGACCACAGGAAGATCGGGAAAGAAATGGAGCTTTTCGCATTTTCCGCAAGGGTCGGACAGGGACTGCCTCTGTGGCTGCCGAAGGGAGCCGAGCTGAGGGAACGTTTGGAGAACTTCCTGAGGAAGGTACAGAAGTCCTACGGCTACCTCCCGGTGATAACCCCGCATATAGGAAACAAGGACCTGTATGTGACATCAGGCCATTATGCAAAATACGGCAAGGATTCATTCCAGCCTATACATACTCCACAGGAGGGTGAGGAGTTCCTTCTCAAGCCGATGAACTGCCCTCACCATTGCGAGATATACAGGACAAGGCCGAGGTCTTACAAGGACCTGCCTCTCAGATATGCGGAGTTCGGTACGGTTTACCGTTATGAGCAGAGCGGGGAGCTCCACGGGCTTACGAGGGTACGCGGCTTTACTCAGGATGACGCCCATCTGTTCTGCCGCCCAGACCAGATAAAGGAAGAGTTCTGCAAGGTAATCGACATTATACTTTATGTGTTCAAGACATTGAATTTCAATGAGTATATCGCACAGGTATCCCTTCGTGACCCGGACCACAAGGAAAAATATATTGGGTCCGACGAGAACTGGGCCAAAGCCGAGCAGGCTATCATCGATGCCGCTGCAGAGAAGGGGCTCAAGACCGTGGTGGAATACGGGGAGGCTGCTTTCTATGGCCCTAAGCTCGACTTCATGGTGAAGGACGCCATCGGCAGGAAGTGGCAGCTCGGTACCATACAGGTGGACTACAACCTGCCTGAGCGCTTTGAACTTGAATATACCGGAAGCGACGGGAAGAAACACCGTCCTGTCATGATCCACAGGGCGCCGTTCGGATCCCTTGAAAGGTTTGTCGCCGTATTACTCGAGCATACCGGAGGAAAGCTTCCTCTTTGGCTTACTCCTGAGCAGGTCAACATATTGCCAGTCAGCGAAAAATTCACTGATTATGCAAAAAAAGTTTGTGAATTACTGAATAATTCCGATATTCGCGCCGCATTGGACGACAGAAACGAGACCATCGGTAAAAGGATACGTGAAAATGAGTTGAAGAGGGTTCCGTTCCTTGTGGTCGTCGGAGAAAAGGAAGTTGAGGACAACACCCTGTCGGTAAGACGCCAGGGAGGTAAAGATGAGGGGACAATGACTGTGGATGAGTTCATCAGGCTTGTGAGTGATGAAGTCAAGGCACAGTTGTCGTAGCCTTGTATAATATTAATTAAATTATAGGAGGATAAATTTATCGCAACACCATTCAAACCATCTGCACCACGGTTCAACGGACCGAGACCGAACAACAATTCTAACAACGGTGCAGGGCGTCCCGACCCTAGAGGGCCTCAAAGACAGAGGAAGGACGAAAATGAATTAAGGATCAATGAGGAGATTACTGCCTCAAGAGTTCGCCTGGTCGGGGATAATATCCAGGAACAGGGGATCTATTCTTTAACGGAAGCCATGAAGATGGCTGATGATTTAGGGCTTGATCTGGTGGAGATAAGTGCAAAGGCCGATCCCCCTGTATGCAAGATCATTGACTATCAGAAGTATCTCTATCAGCAGAAGAAGAGGGCTAAGGAGATGAAGTCCAACTCCGCGAAGATTGTGATCAAGGAGATCCGTTTCGGCCCAAACACTGATGAGCATGATTTCCAGTTCAAGCTGAAGCATGCGGTGGAGTTCCTTCAGGAAGGGTCGAAAGTAAAGGCCTCTGTATTCTTCAAGGGAAGATCAATCATTTATTCGGACCAGGGGGAGAAGCTCCTGTTGAGGTTCGCGGTTGAGCTTGAGGAGTACGGCCGTGCCGAGCAGATGCCTAAGCTGGAGGGTAAAAGGATGATAATGATGATTGCACCGATTAAGAAAAAGTAATCCAAGTGATTGGATGATGAATATTTATTAACAGTTAAAAAATTTAACTATGCCAAAGATTAAGACCAACTCCGGTTCAAAAAAGCGTTTCACGCTTACCGGAACGGGAAAAGTGAAGAGAAAACACGCTTACAAAAGCCACATTCTCACCAAAAAGACCAAAAAGCAGAAAAGGAATTTGACCCATTTCGGCCTCGTACACAAAGTGGACGAAAGCAGAGTCAAAGCTTTATTGGGAATGTAATCTTTCTTAAATCAATTATTTAAGTTAAACTTGGAATACAGTTGAGAAGTTCCGCGACAGGACACTGTATCCATAAAACAGTTAAATTATGCCAAGATCGGTAAATTCAGTAGCCTCAAGGGCTCGCCGCAAAAAGATTCTCAAAAAAACCCGCGGTAATTTTCTTTCAAGAAAGAATGTCTGGACAGTAGCAAAGAACACCTATGAGAAAGGACTTACCTATGCCTATCGTGACCGTAAGGCAAAGAAGCGTTCTTTCCGTGCCCTTTGGATCCAGAGAATCAATGCTGCTGCACGTCAGTACGGTATGACTTATTCACAGTTCATGGGCAGGATTTCGAAGCAGAACATCGGCCTTAACCGTAAAGTGCTTGCAGACCTTGCCATGAATAATCCTCAGGCATTTGAGGCAATTATAAACTCTGTAAAATAGTCCTCTGCTGTGAGCTGGAAGGAATTATATCACAGCAAATGGACCAGGTTCATATTCTGGGCCCTGCTCTATCTGTTGTGGGTAATCTGGCTTGGGAACTATTGGTGGCTCCTCGGACTTGTAGTGATTTTCGACCACCATATCACACGCAAGGTGAAATGGGTGTTCTGGAAAAAATATTATAAGGAAGGGGAAAAGCACAATGTGCTGCTGGACTGGCTTGACGCCATCATATTCGCTGCCATTGTCGTAACTTTCTTCAATACGTTCTTCTTCCAGGCCTTCAAGATTCCTTCTTCTTCTATGGAAAGTTCGCTTCTGACAGGAGACCATCTGTTCGTCAGCAAGCTTGCATACGGTCCGAGAGTTCCCCAGACTCCGTTGACTGTGCCTTTTACCCATAATGTACTTCCTAATGGAAAAGAGTCCTATTCAACTCTGGTCCAGAACGATTACAGGCGTCTTAAAGGGTTCGGTCATGTGAAGAGGGGAGATTATGTAGTGTTCGGCTTTCCTAATGGCGATACCGTCCTTTCAAAGGTTCCTGCGGAAGACTACTATATGTTCTGCAGACTCGTCGGAAGGGATTATGCCATCAGACAGTACGGTCCGGTAAAGGTCCGTCCGATGGACAAGAAAGACCATTATGTAAAGAGGTGCGTAGCTGTTGCGGGAGATACCCTTCAGGTCATCGACGGCAGAGTATATGTCAATTCCAGGCCTCAGGAAGAATATCCGGGCATACAGAATACATATACCGTTGTCACTAATGGCGAGAGAATCAACCCGAAAAATCTCGACAGGCTCGGGATCAATACGGCAGAACTGGCCTACAGTTCCCAGTTGCCGGGCTATCCTGCGATGCCTCTTACGGCTTCAATGATGGAAACAGTATCGTCATATTCCAATGTTGTCGAGGTAAACAGGAATGTAGACAGATATCCTCCGGACTATAATGACTCGTATCTTACGATATTCCCGTTTTCCGAGTCATTCGAATGGACGCGGGACAATTACGGTCCGATTTGGATACCCCGCAAGGGCGCTTCAGTGTCTCTCGATACTCTGAATCTTCCTTTATACGAGAGGATAATAACCGCTTATGAAGGAAATGACCTGGCAGTTTCACCTGACGGGAAGATATCGATAAACGGTAAGGAGACTGAAAGCTATACTTTCCGACAGGACTATTATTTTATGATGGGCGACAACAGGCACAATTCCCTTGACTCGAGATATTGGGGATTTGTCCCGGAAGACCATATCGTCGGGAAACCGGTACTGATCTGGTTTTCTTCCGACAAGAACAAGTCGTTCCCGAAGAATATCAGGTGGCGCAGGTTTTTCAAGTTTGTATAGAAATACTTGTTTTTCAGGATTTTTTATACGATATTTGCAGCCCCAAAAGTGTGAAATAATTAAAAAAGTTATATACAATGGCAAAGGTTTGTCAAGTTACAGGAAGAAAAAGAATGGTAGGAAACAATGTTTCCCATTCAAAGAGGCGCACTAAGCGCATTTTCGCCCTGAACCTCAAGACCAAGAGATTCTGGTCAGAGGCAGAGCAGAGGTTCGTGACACTTAAGGTATCTTGCAAAGGCATCAGGACAATCGAGAAGAATGGCTTTGACGCTACTATCAAAGATGCTCAGAGAAAAGGATTTATTAACCTTGTTTAATTTCGTCGGATATGGCAAAGAAAGCAAAAGGCAACAGGGTGCAGGTGATTTTGGAGTGCACTGAGCAGAGAGAAAGCGGTGTACCTGGGATATCAAGATACATCACAACCAAGAACAAGAAGAATACGACTCAGCGTCTGGAGCGTATGAAATATAATCCATACCTGAAGAAAGTGACTCTTCATCGTGAAATCAAATAATTGGAGGATTATTATTTATGGCAAAGAAAGCAGTTGCAACCTTCAGCGCCAAGTCTGGTGCTAAAAGTATGGTGAAGTGTATCCGTATGGACAAGTCTCCAAAGACTGGGGCCTATATGTTCAAAGAGGAGCTCGTAGAGTCTGAAAAAGTGAAAGATTTTTTCGCAAAACACTAATTCAGCTGGAGATACAAAAGAAAGGGAGGCAGTTTAGACTGTCTCCCTTTCTTTTGTATCGTGTTCTGTCTGTGCTCTGTCAAACGCTGATGACCTTTTAAGGATGAAGTTCGACCCCAGATATTTTGTGCGGACCTCGTCATCTGCCGCAAGTGCCTCCGGTGTCCCACTCTGAAGTATGTTTCCTTCATAAAGCAGGTATGCCCTGTCGATGATGGCCAGCGTCTCTCCTACATTATGGTCGGTGATGATCACCCCGATGTTTTTGTATTTCAGTTTGGCAATGATGTACTGGATATCCTCTACCGCTATCGGGTCGACTCCGGCGAAAGGCTCGTCAAGAAGGATGAATTTAGGGTCGATGGCCAGGGCCCGTGCTATTTCACATCGTCTCCTTTCCCCTCCTGAGAGCTGTATCCCGAGGCTCTTTCTAACCTTATGGAGGTTGAACTCGTCAATCAGGGACTCCAGCCTTTCTTTTCTTTCGGCCTTTGAGTAGGAAGACATTTCCATGACGGACATAATATTGTCTTCTACTGACATTCTCCTGAATACGGATGCTTCCTGGGCGAGATAGCCCACCCCTTTCTGTGCCCTCATGTACATGGGGAGTGAGGTGATGTCCTCATCGTCAAGGAAGATCCTTCCTGCATTGGGGACGATAAGGCCGGTTATCATGTAGAAGCTTGTTGTCTTTCCAGCCCCGTTGGGGCCGAGGAAACCCACAATCTCCCCCTGAGACACCTCCATTGATACGCCCTTTACAACAGTACGTACTCCATATTTCTTTACTAGGTTTTCGCAACGCAGTCTCATGATTGTTTTCCGTATGAATTATTTTACATCCAGTTCGAAGTCCTTTACAAGGTTTTTGACTTCTTCATTCTTTGACATCAGGTCCTTTGCCTGCTCGCTCGGCATATATACAGTCTGCTTTACCTCAGTATCCGGAAGTACGGATACCTTGAGGTATATTCTGTCCGATCCTGCAAGCCCCCTGAATGCTTTCTCCAGCTCGTGAAGCAGTTTTGACTCTATCCACTCTTTCTGGGCGACATTCTGTACTGTGAATGTGACATGCTTCGCTCCATCCCGCAGCATGATATCGAGCGAGGATGAGCTCAGCGTATTAGCCAGCCTCGGTTTTGAAGCATACCTTGCGGCAAGGTCTTTCCACTTGAATTTCAGCAGCTCGTCGTCAGGGATTTCGGATAATTCCGGCCTTGGGGCATCTGCCGTGGCATTGTCTTCCGTTCCTGACATCACGGACTTGATGGACAGGCCCGCCGGTGCGCCGTTGCGGCCCTGTCGCCTTCTCGGTGCCGTCTCCCGTGGCTTTTCATCTTTATCTGTATCAGCCGGTCCCGGGACAGGGCCGCTGTCCTGCCTCCCTACTTCTGAGGAGGATGGCGCCGGTGCCGGACGCGTTTCCTGCATTGCTGGACGCCCTGCAGCAGGCTGGTCCTGCACCTTTCTCGACAGGAAGCTGAGTTTCATCAGTGCGAATTCTATATGCAGCCTCGGATTTATGCTTGCCCTGTAACCGGCCTCGCATGCCGTGGTTATGTTGAGCGAATCGTACAGGAACTGAATGGGGCAGCGCTCCGCCTGCTCCCTGTATTTTTTCTTCAGGGACTCCGGCAGGTCAAGCAGTGCCTCGAGACCTGCGCTTTTGCTGACTGCTAGGTCCCTGAAATGGGAGCTTAGGGCCGCCATGAAGTGGAGCGCATTGAATCCTTTGGACAGGATTTCGTCAAATTTGAGCAGTGCGGCTGCATAGTCCCCCCTGAGGAAGTCCTCCACGAGCATGAAACAGTGCTCGTAGTCCAGTACATTCAGGTTCTTCAGTACATCCTGGTATTTCACCTCCGTCCCGCAGAATGCCACTGTCTGGTCGAATATGGTCAGGGCGTCTCTCATCGCCCCGTCAGCCTTGTGGGCTATGATATGGAGCGATTCATCGTCTATCTTTATTCCTTCCCGTGTGGCTATGCCGCGCAAATTGCGGACTATGTCTTCTATTGTAATCCTGTTGAAGTCGTAGGTCTGGCATCTGGACAGTATGGTAGGGAGTATCTTGTGCTTTTCGGTAGTAGCGAGAATGAATATTGCATGTGCGGGAGGTTCCTCAAGAGTCTTCAGGAAGGCATTGAAAGCTGCCTGTGAAAGCATGTGTACCTCGTCTATGATGTATACGCTGTATTTTCCGACCTGAGGCGGGATACGGACCTGGTCCATCAGGGCCTTTATGTCATCCACTCCATTATTTGAGGCGGCGTCCAGCTCATGTATGCAGTAGGACCTTCCTTCTGCGAAGGACTGGCACGACTCGCATTTCCCGCATGGCTCCATGTCCGGTGTCGGGTCGGAGCAGTTTATGGTCTTTGCGAATATCCTTGCCGTACTTGTCTTGCCGACCCCGCGTGGCCCGCAGAACAGGTAGGCATGGGCAAGCTGTCCCCTGAGAATCGAGTTCTTAAGAGTCTGGGCGATGTTGTCCTGGCCGATGAGTGTCCCGAAGCTGTCCGGCCTGTATTTTCGTGCTGATACTATATATTCTGACATAACCAGATGTTGTAACCTGCAAATTTATGAAAATTATATTTATCTTTACGGCCTCCGGAGGAATGATTATGAAAAAGATATTGATTTTGTTTCTTGCTGCGCTCCTCATCCCGGCCGGTATGGCGGCGCAGGCCCAGATCACGACGAAGAAGGTCAAGATAGAGGATTTTTCGGAGAAGGTGACCAAGATTGTCCTTTCAGGGAACATGTTCTACGACTCTACCCTGAAGGAGGCGGTCAGGGAGCACTGGACGATATCTCCTTATGAATTCTGTTCCTTGAGCGATTTCCAGAAGATGAATACGGATGCCGATTATTATTTTCTGATAAAGGTCAAGGGGCAGTTCAGGAAGGAGTCTGAGCCGGGTATCGAGTTCCTTTCCCTGCTCAAGGGAGGTCCTGAGGCCTCAAAGGGGCTTGACAATATGCTTGAACTTATTACATTCCCGTATGCGGCAGTCGAGTCCCCGTCCGGCAGGGAGACCGTGTTCCTTCCTCTCGTGCTTGACATTATCCAGCAGCACGTGCTGTCTTCGATAGCGACTGATATTGTGGCGTACAGCCCGCTTGCGGCATATTCCAACAATATAGGGAAGATCAGGGGCTGCAAGGTGGTAATGGCCGAGGAGGACCTTTCGTCAGAGGCCTTCCGGATGAGGGACAGGTATCTGAAGGACCCTGTTGTAGTCACTGACATGGACTCTGCCGACGGTTACGTGACAAGGCATGCCGAGGATGTGGTGGTAAGCTATACTGTATGTCCGGAGGATCCGGAGCCCGGGGCTTTCTGCTACAAGATGCTTATCAATGTCGGGAACGGGGAACTGTATTATTTCAGGAAACACAGGATAACCAGAAAAACTGGACCGGGCTTCCTGATCGAGGACATCAAGCGCATAGCGGAGGAGCTGGACTGAAAGCGTACGGGTTGGCATGATTACAGGGAAAACCGGCTGCGGACTCAGGTATGCAGTCAAGAAGAGCGGAGGCTCAGTGGCATATTGCGCCCTGAGCATAAAGTGCGGGACACGCAATGAAGACGGGTTCCACAGCGGGATAGCACATTTTGTGGAGCATACATTGTTCAAGGGGACAGAGCATAGGAGCGCCTCCTCTGTCAACTCTTATCTAGACAGGCTCGGAGGTGAGCTCAATGCCTATACCACAAAGGAGGAAATCGTAGTCCATGCCACGGTCCTGAAGGAGGACCTGTCCAAGGCTGCATCGCTGCTTTTTGAACTGGTGACCTCGGCTACGTTCCCGGAAAATGAGGTCGAGAAGGAGAAAGGAGTGGTTACAGACGAGATCAATTCGTACAAGGATTCCCCTTCCGAGGACATATATGACAGGTTTGAGGAGCTTCTTTTCCGGGGACATCCGCTGTCTATGCCCATACTCGGGACGGCTGCATCCGTCAAGAGGATCACAAGCGGGGAACTGCATCGCTTCATAAAGGAGAAATTCGTTCCGCAGGACATGTCATTTTCTGTTGTGGCCGATATCCCGGAGTCCCGCATGGAGGCTCAGGTGGAGCGTCTATGCGGAAAATTCTTTGCCGGGAAGGAGAGCGGGCCGGCGTCCAGGACAATGGCCCCTCGCACTGTCCGGATAACCAACGTGTTCGACAGGACTGTAAACAAGCGCAACCATCAGGTGAATTGCATTATAGGTGCGCCAGCCCCTTCTCTTTACCAGGATGCGGAAAGGATTCCTGCCGCCTTGTTGTGCAACATTCTCGGTGGGCCTGCAAGCAATTCCATCCTTAACTCTGTCCTGAGGGAGAAGTACGGGCTGGTATATGGGGTGGAGTGCTCTTATACCCAATATGCCGATACCGGGATAGCAGCTGTCAGTTTCGGCTGCGACAGGGGCAATTATGAAAAATGCCTGTCCCTTATAGGCAGGGAGGTGAAGAAGCTCCAGGATTCCCCGTTCGGCCCCGGAAGGCTGCGGGCCGCCAAGAAGCAGTTCCTTGGACAGCTTGCCATAGCCTCTGACAACGGAGAGTCGCAGTGCCTTTCCATGGGCAAGAGCCTGCTGGCGTATGGAAAGGTCATGTCGGATCTCCAGACAAGGGAGCTGGTGGAGTCTGTCACTTCCGCCGATATACAGGAGTCGGCCAGGCTCATTTTCTGCCCGTCTTCATGCAGTCGGCTGATATACCTGTGATACGAAAAAAAGGCTGAACTTCACAGCTCAACCTTTTTCACTATAACCCTATTATTAACAACTAAACTAACCGGTTTAAGTGTATTGCAATTACTATGCCAAACTACTGAATCCGTTCTATTTTTATCTGCTGTATTTTATAGGAAGTGTCCTTGTAGCTTACGAATATCGTGACGATGAATATCTCTCCTCCTGCATTCAGCGAGCCGAGGGCATATTTCATGTTGGCACGTCCTGCCTTGTGTGTCAGATCGAAAGACCGTGGAGTGTATGAATTGAAAAATGTCTTGAGTATCTGTCTGGCCTGGCTTCGGCTCGAGTCGTTGGTGACTGTGAATATCGTGATTTCGAGGTTGTCAGCGAACCACGCCGACAGCTTGTCCGCGTCTCCTGCCTGCATGTATTTGGCAATAGGCACAAATACATCATAGCCGTTGTCCTGAGCATGCGAACTGGCCCCGATAAAGAGGAATATTAAGGCTGATGCTATGCTTAAACGCTTTTTCATCTGAAATGTGGCCCGACATATCCAATAAGCCCGGCAGAATCTTGCAAATACCGAGCCACATTTATATATTTGCGGTGAGGGAACTTTATGAATATCACACTGCTTACTGTCGGGAAAACCGACCGGAACTGGGTCTGGGACGGAATTGAGATATACCGTGCCAGACTGAAGCATTATATCCCTTTTTCTTTGGTCGAGATACCGGAGCTGAAAAATGTTTCGTCCCTTTCGAAAGAACAGATTAAGGAGAAGGAGGGACAGCTCATATTGAAATGCCTCAAGGACACGGATGAGGTCATCCTGCTTGATGAAAAAGGCCGGGAGTACACTTCAAGGGAGTGGGCCGGCATGCTCGGGAAACGGATCTCCGGAGGAGGACGGAATATCGTCTTTGTGACAGGAGGTGCATATGGCTTTTCGTCCGCGGTCTATGAACGGGCATCGTCGCTTGTCTCCCTCTCCAGGATGACATTCTCCCACCAGATGGTAAGGACAATATTCCTTGAGCAGCTCTACCGGGCATTCACAATTATCAAAGGCGAACCGTATCATCATGAATAAGGATCTTGTCACAGGGACTGCGGAGTATGTGCGGACAAAAGCCAGCATTGTAGCCATTATGCTGGCCGCGCTCATTTTCGTGCTGTCGCTGATTATCAATACACGCTCCGGCGATTCGGACAGGATTGCCGGCAAGGTTTCCCAGAGACTCGAAAAGAGGATGGAGCTTCTGGGGAAATACATGTCATCGGCCTTGACGGGAGAAGACCGGCAATGGTCTGAAATAGAGGATCTTCCGGAGGATATGGTCATATACCGCTATGTATACGACACCCTCCAGTCCTGGAGCAACCAGTTCCCTGTCATTAATGACGACATCGGGTCCCGGCTGATATTCTACAGGCTCTCAAGCCTGAGAGGAAGCCTCTCTTCTCCGTTGGCGGACGTGAAGGAAAGCCCGTCCTATATCAACCTCGGCTCAAAATGGTATGTCGTATATTATATTACAGACTATGTCGGATGCAAAGTCATCGGGGGAATGGAGATAAAGGACAATTTCTATTCTGACGTGAACGGTGCCGAGAACGGCGTGAACAGCAGGCTCCGTCTCCCTCAGAACTATTTCATCATGCCTATCAGCTATGACGGCGGCTCTACCGTGTATCTGGATTCGGACCCGATGTTCAAGGTGATCGCCGAAGCCCGCCCAGACCTTCCTTCGGTGGATGCCTCTATGCTCCGGTGGGTCGCGCTGCTTCTGTTCACTATGGCCGTAGTGCTGTACCTGAGCGCGCACAAGACAATGAGGACCTATTCCTTATCCCTTGTCATACTGTTCTGTGCGACGGTCACGGCCTATTTCTGGGGGCTCAGGCTGCAGGCCTCGCTTGAGATCTTTTCCCCTAATGTATATGCGGACGGGCATCTTTTCTATTCATTCGGTTCACTGCTGATTGTCAATACATATATCTTCCTGTATATCCTATGCACATATATCGTGCGCGATGCTTTCCTGAAGAAGGCCTCGCGGAACAGTAGCCGGTTCCGTGGTAACGTATACTATGCGACAGTCATTGTCTTATCGGTCCTGACGGCCGTATATATCCATTTCAGCCTCAGGAGCCTGATATTGAATTCTAATATCTCGCTTGAGCTGTATGCATGGAACAGCATTTCCCTGAATACCCTTTGGGTGTATTTGTCCTATACGGGCCTGTTCCTGGCTCTGCTGCTGCTCATACAGATGCAGAAGCCGCTTTTTGTCAGATATACCGGCAGGAGATACAATGTGTTTTCAAGAAAGTTCCTGTTCGTCTATGCTGGCATTTGTGTCTTGTATATCACATTCATAGCCGGCAGCCTGGGATTCCGGAAGGAGATGGACAGGATGATGGTGTGGACCAACCGGCTGGCTATCGACAGGGACCTGGGGCTGGAGTTACAGCTGCGCTCTGTCGAGAAGGGCATAGCGAATGATCCGCTGTTCTCCACTCTGGCTGTGGATGCCGCCAACGATGTCATCATCATCAACCGTCTGACAGAAAACTATCTGAACCGGGTGTCCAGTGACTATGACATATCAGTCTTCACCTGCAGGGATTCCGACCTGCGTCCCGGGTCCGGGAGACGAGCTTCCGCCGCCGTAATTGAGAATCTCGACTACTTCAACCAGAAGCTCCGCTCAGGAACCCCCATAGCAGACAATTCCAGGTTTTTCTATACCTATGACAATACGGGCAGGTCAAGTTATACCGGGTGGTTCATATACTATTCCCATGACTGCGGCGTAATCAGGATGTTCATTGAAATCGAGTCCCGGTCATCGAAAGACGGAACTGGATACTACAGCATACTCGGCGAGAACTCCAGGCTCGGGGATGTAGTGATTCCGTCCTTCTATTCATATGCCAAATTCATTTCCGGCAAGCTTGTCAACTATAATGGCACGTTCGCATATCCCACAGTGATGGGTGAAAGTATCACTGATGACATGCTGGAGGACGGGCATGTGCATTTCAAGAGCGGAGGCTACCTGCATTTCGCCAACCAGGTTTCCCAGGATGAGGTTATAGTCATTTCAAGGCCGGTGCGCGGTGTAATGACATACCTGGTGACATTCTCATATCTGATACTGATATCATATGGCGGGCTCCTGCTTGTCACGCGCAGGAGACGGAAGAAGGAGCAGGTCTTCCGCAAGAACTATTTCCGTTCGAGGATATATACGGTCCTGTTCTGCGCCCTATTCTTTTCACTGGTGAGCATAGCCATCGTCAGCACCACTTTCGTATATAAGCGCAACGAACAGAACATGTTCAACATGATGTCCAACAAGATCAGCACGATACAGGCCCTGCTGGAATCCAGGTGCATGTATGCCGGAAGCTACCAGGACCTCGGGACACAGGACTTTTCTTCTTATATTGAGAATGTGGCTAATACCACCAAAGCGGACGTAACACTGTATACTCCGGGAGGAAAGGTATACAGGTCCACCACTCCTGAACTGTTCGACCGCATGATACTTGAGTCGAGGATAGACAAGGATGCGTACAACAACATAAAGTACAGGAACCAGAGGTTCTATATTCATAAGGAGCACCTGGCCGGGCACAAGTACTATGCCTTGTATTCGCCTTTGTTCAATGCGGCTGGCGATATGGTGGCTATCCTCAGTTCTCCGTATGTGGACACCAGCTATGACTTCACGAGGGATGCGCTCTTCCATGCGGCGACCATCGTGAACCTGTTCTTCATCCTCCTGTCGCTCACACTGCTGATCAGTACCGCCATTGTAAACTCCATGTTCAGGCCTCTCATAGAGATGGGAAGGAAGATGAATTCCGCGGACCTGCATGGCCTGGAGTACATCATATACAAGCAGGATGACGAGATATCCGGCCTGGTGGACGCATACAACAGGATGGTGCATGACCTCTCCGACAGCAGCCGGCAGCTGGCCCAGGCCGAAAGGGACAGGGCGTGGAGCGAGATGGCCCGCCAGGTGGCCCATGAGATCAAGAACCCGCTTACCCCTATCAAGCTGGAGATACAGAGACTCATCAGGCTCAAGCAGAAGAACGACCCGGCATGGAACGACAAGTTCGACAAGGTCGCGGCTGTCGTGCTTGAGCACATAGATATACTTACGGATACCGCAAATGAATTCTCCACCTTCGCCAAGCTCTACAGTGAGGAGCCTGTCCTTCTCGACCTTGACAGGACACTGAGGGACCAGCTCGTGATCTTTGACAACAAGGACAATATCGAGATGTCATATCTCGGAATGGAAAATGCCATGGCGTTGGCGCCGAAACCTCAGCTGATAAGGGTGTTTGTCAACCTGATTACCAATGCCATACAGGCCATAGAGATCCAGCAGAAGGAGGATGCGGAGGACGGGAGGGAAATCCGGCGCGGCATGATTCAGATATGCCTGCGCAATAGTGTGAAGGACGGTTATTATGACATTGTGTTCGAGGACAATGGCCCCGGGGTGAGCGATGAGAACCTCGGCAAGCTGTTTACCCCGAACTTCACGACAAAGAGTGCCGGTACGGGGCTCGGGCTCGCGATATGCCGCAACATTGTCGAGAAGTGCAATGGAGAGATACTATATCAGAGGTCCTTTGTCCTCAAGGGCGCCTGCTTTACTGTCCGCCTTCCGCGGCATTTGTCCTGATACCGGCTATTTCTGTCTCATGAAAATCTGGACCGGGCATCCTCTGAAGTCGAACTTTTCCCTGAGCCTGTTTTCCAGGAACCTTTTGTACGGGTCTTTTACATATTGGGGAAGATTGCAGAAAAAGGCAAAAGACGGGGATTTTGTGGGAAGCTGTGTAATATACTTTATCTTGACATATTTTCCTTTCCACGCAGGAGGTGGGTAGTTCTCGATTTCCGGGAGCATTGCCTCGTTCAGGACGGATGTGGAGATCTTTTTCGAATAGTTGTCGTACACCAGCCTTGCCGCATCCAGCACGTCCATTATCCTTTGCTTGTTTATTACAGAGGTGAAAATGATAGGGATGTCATTGAAGGGGGCAAGCTTTGCCCTGAGGGACTCCGTATAGGCTTTCATGGTATTGCTGTCTTTCTCGACCAGGTCCCATTTGTTCACTACTATCACACAGCCTTTCCTGTTCCTGGATATGAGGTTGAATATGCTCATGTCCTGTGCCTCGAGCCCACATTGTGCGTCTATCATGAGGATGCATACGTCGGAGTGCTCTATGGCGCGTATGGACCTCATCACTGAGTAGAATTCCAGGTCTTCATGGACTTTTGACTTTTTCCTCATACCGGCGGTGTCGACCAGCATGAATTCATGGCCGAATTTGTTGTAATAGGTTCTGACGGCGTCCCTTGTCGTGCCGGCAAGCGGAGTGACTATGTTGCGTTCTGTTCCCAGCAGGGCATTGGCGAGTGATGACTTTCCTACGTTTGGTTTCCCGACAATGGCGATATGCGGAAGGTCCGGCCTGTCGTCGTAATCTTCGGCCTTATCCTCAGGCAGCCTCCGCACTATTTCGTCCAGAAGGTCTCCCGTCCCTCCGCCGTTGGCTGCCGAGATGCACCATATCTCCCCAAGCCCGAGCGAGTAGAACTGGTATGTGTCGTACATCTTGTCCCCCGTGTCGACCTTGTTCACTGCTACGACCACCGGTTTGCCGCTTTTCCTGAGCAGGGAGGCTATCTCCTCGTCGTAGTCCGTGATGCCTGTTGCCGGCTCCACCATGAAAAGGACCAGGTCTGCCTCCTGTATGGCTATGACCACCTGCTTCCTGATGGCTTCTTCGAAGATGTCATCGGAGTTGAAGGTGTATCCTCCGGTATCGACGACGGAGAATTCATGTCCGCACCATTCGCATTTTCCGTAGTGGCGGTCTCGGGTTACACCGGCCGTTTCGTCCACTATCGCCTGGCGCATCCCTACGAGGCGGTTGAATAAAGTCGATTTCCCTACATTAGGGCGTCCGACAATGGCAACAAGGCTCATTTCAAGTCTCTCCTATTAATTTGTTTAGTAATATTTTCTGTTGTAAACCTTTTAAGGCCGTTTTCCGTTCAGGTCCGGAGACTTGAACAGAGTAAATCCCCAGCCCCTTGGTCTAAGGGGGTCCTCCCCTCCCGACCGCTCCTCTCCCTGGCTTTGCCGCAGGCGGGATCCGGAGAAGTATGGAGGGGCTTTCCTTTATTTTTCCGGATGGAAGGAGCAGCTTGCAGAGCAGCTGCTGCATCCCAGGTCGCTGCATGTAGGGTGGGATTTCCCGTTCTTGCTGCCCCAGAGGCGCATCTCCTCTTCTTTGGCGCACCTTATCCCGAGTTTCCGCATTTCCTTGTTGTTGCTGATCTCGGTCTCCGGGAAATGCCCGTTCTTCCGGAATATGATGTTGAAACACAGTCCGATAAGGCTCAGCCCAATAAGAAGCAGCGCTGCTATGAATATCTCCATTCCAAAGATGATTTAGAAAATGAAACTGTCGCTGATAGGCTCGTAATTGTAGACCTTTTCGATGACATTCGCGAAGGTATCTGCGACGGACAATACTGTAATCTTGCTCTTGTCCTTGTCCGGATCGCTGGTGAGGGGGATAGTGTCAGTGACTATGACCTCCTCGAGGGCCGATTCGGCTATCCTTTCGTATGCCTTTCCTGAGAACACCGCATGTGTGGCGCATGCCTTTACGCTGAGGGCCCCCATCTCTTTCAGGACGTTTGCCGCTTTGGTGAGGGTGCCTGCGGTGTCAATCATGTCATCGACGATGATTACATTCTTTCCGGCCACGTCACCGATAGCCGTGATGGAGCCCACCACATTTGCCCTTTCCCTGGATTTGTGGCAGATGATGACTGGGCACTGGAGGTATCTTGCATACGCGTTGGCCCTTTTTGCTCCTCCCATGTCCGGGGCGGCGATGGCCAGGTTTTCAATATGCTTGTCCCTGAGGTAGGGAAGGAATATGTTGCTTGCATACAGATGGTCTACGGGAAAATCGAAGAATCCCTGTATCTGGTCGGCATGCAGGTCACAGGTCATTACCCGGTCACAGCCGGCCGCATGGAGGACATTGGCCACGAGCTTTGCTCCGATCGAAACCCTGGGCTTGTCTTTCCGGTCCTGTCTTGCCCATCCGAAATAAGGCATTACCGCGATTACGGTGTGGGCTGAGGCCCTTTTGGCCGCGTCAATCATCAGCAGCAGTTCGAACAGGTTCTCTACAGGCGGGAAGGTCGATTGCACGATAAAGACAGTCGCGCCCCTGACGCTTTCGTTGAAAGACGGCTGGAATTCTCCATCGCTGAACTCCAGAACTTCGGATTTTCCCAGCTCTGTGCTGAGGCACTTTGCGATTTTTTCGGCAAGGGGTTTTGACCTCCTGCAGGCAAAGATTTTCATTTTATGTTCGTTGTGCATCGTATGAGGGTTTTATTTGTCTGTTCCTTTTATGTTTTCGAGTACCGAGCCTATGAAGTTGATGATTTCCTCTTTCCCCAGTCCGCTTTCGGCAGAGCTTATGAAGTACGGGGGCATTTCCTCCCAGTGCTCGAGAATCATCTGCCTGTTTTTTTCAGTCTGGTTCTGCAGCGCTACAGGACCGAGCTTGTCTCCTTTGGTGAAAATGATACCGAAAGGTATTCTTGCTTCTCCGAGCCGGAAAAGGAAATCCATGTCGATTTTTCCGATGTCATGGCGCGAGTCGATGAGTACGAAAAGCATTGCAAGTTCCTGGGACAGGTTTATGTAGTTCCATATCATCTGGGCCAGCTTCTGTCTTCCTGACATGGACATCTTTGCGTAACCGTAGCCCGGCAGGTCCACCAGATACCACTGCCTGTTTATGAGGAAATGGTTCACGAGCCTGGTTTTCCCGGGAGTGGCGGAAGTCATGGCGAGCTTTCTGTTGTTGCACAGCATGTTTATCAGGGAAGACTTGCCTACATTGGACCTTCCGATGAATGCGAATTCGGGAAATCTCTGCTTCGGTTTTTCAGAAATCCTAGTGCTGCTTCCGGCAAAAAGTGCTTCGGTGATTCTCATGTCCTGCTGTCCAATCAAAATTAGTCTGCAAAGGTACTAAAAAAGCTTGACAGTTTGAAATATATTTTGTATTTCGTCTACAATCGCACGGGGTCTCGGCATTGTCTTCACGTGGCCGGTCCTGGCTTGTCCGTCGGTCTCCGCTGACAGAGGACGGCGGGGCGATGCGCGTGAGGCACCCGATGTGAGGATCGGAATGTGATTTTGTTAAAAATAGGTGAAATCTTAACGGCAGAAGCAGATTTTTTACTAAATTTGTAGAGATAGGTCAGGAAAATCTCATAATGGGAAAGGAATTCATAACTCTTTTTGAGCTTCAGTCGCGGCTGAAGGAGGGGATAGAACGGCTTTTTCCTTCGAAGATTTGGCTCGAGGCCGAGATAAGCGCCATTAAGGCGCGTGTCGGTGGACATTGTTACATGGAGCTTTCCCAGAGCGGTGAAAACGGTATTGTGGCCAAGGCGCAGGCTGTGGTGTGGAGCTCGAAATACAGATTCATTGCACCTTATTTTGAATCAGTTACAGGATCCCCTCTTCGCGAGGGGATGCTTGTGCTTGTACAGGTGCAGGTGAGTTTCAGCCAGCTTTACGGCCTTTCGCTCATTATAAATGACATAGACCCTGATTTTTCTCTCGGGGAACGGGAGAGGCAGAGGCGGCTTACTCTGGAAAGGCTTGAAAAAGAGGGGCTGGCTGATTTGCAGCAGGGCCTTGACCTTGCCCCGCTTCCTTATATGATAGCCGTGGTCTCGTCTCCGGACGCTGCCGGATACAGGGATTTCATCCGGCATCTTCATGAAAACGGATACGGCTTTGTCTTCCATACCGACCTGTTCCCTGCGCTGATGCAGGGGGAAGGGGCCCCCGAGTCCATGATAGAAGCTCTGGACGCCATAGCGGTATCCGGCATCGCGTATGATGCTGTTGCGCTCATAAGGGGAGGAGGGGCCAGGCTGGACCTGGCGTGCTACGATGATTACGGGCTTGCCGCGCATGTAGCCCAGTTCCCTGTGCCGGTCTTTACGGCCATAGGCCATGACCAGGATACCCATGCGGTTGATATTGTGTCTTTCATGTCTGTGAAGACCCCTACTGCGCTCGCGGACGAGTTTGTGTCGATGTATGCCGATGAAGATGCATTGCTGCAGTCGTTTGGCGACAGGCTGAGGCTTGCCGCCTCTGGCCGGCTTTACCGGGAAGAGAACAGGCTGCAGGGGCTTTGCCATGGCATGTCTGCCGCTTTCTTGAAGAAGATAATGTCAATGGAGGGCCGGCTGGATATTATGGAGACCCGCTTGAAGGCCTCTGATCCGAGGACGGTCCTGAAGAAAGGGTATGTGCTGGCTCTCGACAGTTCCGGTGCCGTACTCAGGAGCGCCGCCGGGAAAAGGCCAGGGGACAGGGTCTTCCTGCTAATGGCGGACGGGCGTCTGGACTGTACGGTGGATTCGGTCTCGGATGGCGGGCCGGTGCGGGTCCCGTGATCCTGGCTCGGGCGGCGGATATTGGTTTAAAGGAGATGATAGGTTATGGACAAGGACAGCAAGAAATTTGACTATGCGGCGGCGACGGCTGAACTGGAGGCGCTGGTCGTGAAAGTGGAGGACCCTGCCACGGGCATTGACGACATAGGCGAGTGCGTGGCGAGGGCTGATGACCTGCTGAAAAAGTGCCGTGCATACCTGAGGCAGGCAAGGGAGACCCTGGACCGGCTGGACAAGGGGGAGGGAGATGTCCGGATGCAAGTGACAGGGAATGGAAATGTATTGTAAATGGCAGAAAAACATGTCTGGAATAAAGAAAATATATGACGGAGACCCGTGGCTGAAGCCTTACAGGGAGGCGATAGATGCCCGGCACGAGCGGATTCTCAAAGAGAAGGAGCGCATATCGGCCGGACACGGCGGGTCGCTTTCAAAAGGTATAAACAATCATCTCTACTATGGGCTTCACCGGCAGGCTGACGGTTCATGGGTGTTCAGGGAGTGGGCTCCAAATGCCCTGAAGGTGTATATGATAGGCGAGTTCAACAACTGGAAGAAGACAGAGGCCTATGCCCTGCATCCGGTAGGCGAGGGGAACTGGGAGATAATCCTCGAGGACATGTTCCTGTCGCACGGCTCGCTGTACAAGCTTTATATAGAATGGCACGGCGGCGGAGGGGAGCGCCTTCCGGCATATACCACAAGGGCGGTGCAGGACCCGGAGACCAAGGCTTTCTGCGCTCAGGTGTGGGATCCGGAGCCTTACAGGTGGAAGCACCGCAACCCTGCGAAAAAGGAACATCCCTTTATATATGAGTGCCATATCGGCATGAGCTCCGAGCAGGAGAAGGTTGCCTCGTTTTCGGAGTTCAGGCGGGACGTGCTTCCGTATATCCGTTCCCTCGGCTATGACACGATACAGATAATGGCGCTGCAGGAGCACCCATATTACGGCTCATTCGGTTATCAGGTCTCCAATTTCTTCGCCCTGAGCTCGCGCTTCGGTACTCCGGAGGAATTCAAGGCACTTGTGGACGAGGCACACGGGATGGGGATTGCAGTCGTGATGGATATTGTCCATTCGCATTCAGTGGATAATGAGGCCGAGGGCCTGAGCCGTTTCGACGGGCGGGAGGACCTGTATTTCTACAGCGGGGAAAGGGGCAGGCATCCGGCGTGGGGGTCGAGGTGCTTCGACTACGGGAAGCATGAGACCCAGCAGTTCCTGCTTTCAAACTGCAAGTTCTGGCTGGAGGAGTACCATCTGGACGGGTTCCGTTTCGACGGCGTGACCAGCATGATGTACTGGGACCACGGGCTGGGCAAGGCTTTCAGCGGATACGGGTGCTATTTCGACGAAGGGGTCGACGAGTCGGCTGTGACCTATCTTGCCCTTGCCAATATGCTTATAAAGGAGGTCAACCCTGAGGCCATCACCATTGCCGAGGACGTCAGCGGGATGGCAGGCCTGGCTGCCCCGTTCGAGGCTGGCGGTGTCGGCTTCGATTTCCGCATGAGCATGGGCGTGGCCGACAATTGGATAAAATGGATAAAGACTCAGAGCGACGAGCAGTGGAGCATGGGGGAGATGTGGTGGCAGCTGACCAACAAGCGCAAGGACGAGAAGACCATCAGTTACGCCGAGTGCCATGACCAGGCCATGGTCGGGGATAAGACCATCGCCTTCCGCCTGATGGACAAGGAGATGTATTTCCACATGGACAGGAATTCGCATTCGGACGTGATTGACCGCGGGCTCGCCCTGCACAAGATGATAAGGCTCGTTACCATGGCCACCTCCGGGGACGGCTACCTTAATTTCATGGGCAACGAGTTCGGCCATCCCGAATGGATCGACTTCCCGAGGGAGGGAAACGGGTGGTCATACAAGTACGCCCGGAGGCAGTGGTCCCTTGTGAAGGCCGACTATCTGAGGTACAGGCCGCTGATGCTTTTTGACCGCGCCATGGTGTCTTTGGCCCGTACGGAGGGCATTCTCGAGGCCCCGCCCGAGCTGCTCGTGCAGGACGAGGAGAAAAAAATATTAATATTCAAAAGAATAAATTGTATCTTTGCGCTCAATTTCAACCCGGTATCATCTTTTACGGACTATGGTTTCGCAGCGCCTGCCGGGAAATATACCGTAGTCCTTGACAGCGATGACCCCGAGTTTGACGGATTCGGCAGGGTCAAGAGAGGCGAAGAGCACTTCACTGTCCCTGAGAAGTCAGCGAACGGCAACCAGACCTATGACGATACCTTGTATCTGTATCTCCCGTGCCGTTGTGCTGTTGTTTTGGAAAAATGTAGTGATAAATAATAATAGTATGGCTTTTTTAACATTCAACAAGTCTGAACTTGTCAACCTGTCCTATTCATTGAAGAGGGAAATCATTTCAGCGAACAAGACAGGCGCGTATTGCAACACTTCCATAGTCACCTGCAATACGAGACGCTATCACGGGCTTCTGGCAGTCCCTGTAGACCGTTTCGGAAAAGGCAAGTATGTGCTCTTGTCCGCACTTGACGAAAGTCTTGTGATGAACGGAAAACAGTTCAACTTGGGCATCCACTGCTATGGGGATGTCTATGAACCCAGGGGGCATAAGTACATAGTGGACTTCGATCTGGACCCTTCGCCTGTGATTACATTCAAGGTTGGGGAGATTGTATTCAAGAAATCAATCATCCTGGCTCCGGACAATGACCAGGTCCTCATCAAGTACGAGCTGGCGGAGTCGCCGGAGAAGGTCACCCTGCTCCTGAAGCCGTTCCTCGCATTCAGGAATATCCATAGCCTGACCAGCCAGAATACCGAGGCCATGACGGAGTACAAGGAGGTTGACGGAGGGGTGTCTTTCAAAATGTACAACGGCTTCCCGGACCTGAACCTCCAGTTGAGCTGCAAATCGTCATTCCGGTATATGCCTTATTGGTATAACGGCATCACTTATTCGGACGAATACCGCAGGGGTTTCAACTGCAAGGAAGACCTTTTCGTGCCGGGCATGTTCATAATGAACATGAAGCCGGGGGAGACAATAGTCTTTTCCGGATCTGTCACCGAGACGAATCCAAAGCAGCTGAAGAGGAAATGTACGGAGATTGAACGGAAGCTCACGGAGATTTCCGACTACCATGACATACTTGTGCATGACGCGGACCTCCTGATATGCAACCGCAACGGCAACAAGCAGATCAACGCCGGCTTCTCGTGGCTTGAGACCGGCCTGCTTCGAGAGACAATAATAGCCCTTCCGGGGCTTACCCTTTACGCTGACGGGAACACAAGGGAGTTCGAGGAAATACTGGACAACCTGATTTCCGCGGAACAGGACAGGCTCACCAGGAGAACGACCCAGATAGAGGCACCCTTGCGCCTGACTGACACTATCCAGCAGTACATCGAGTTCACTGGCGAGGAAAAGCGCATCTGGGAAAAGTACGGCAAGGTGCTCAAGGCCATAGTGGACAGTTATGCCCCTGGAAAGAGGGCAGAGATAACGCTTCACCCGAACGGGCTTCTGTGGGCGCAGATGGACCGGGTGGCCTTGTCATGGATGAATGCCTATGTGGACGGGCGTCCCGTTACAGAGAGGGCAGGCTATCAGGTGGAGACCAATGCCTTGTGGTACAACGCGCTCTGTTTCGCCCTTGATATGGAGGCAAAATACGGTGCCAGGAGGAGCGCATTTGCGGCAAGATGGTCACATGTGCGCGACCTTGTAAAGGAGAGTTTCCAGAAGACATTCTGGGACAAGCAGGCAGGGTATCTTGCCGACTATGTCGACAACGGCGGCAGGAACCTTGATGTCCGCCCGAACCAGATGTTCGCGGTATATCTGCCTTATTCACCGATCGATGACCTGAAAAAGATGGCTGTCATGCAGGTCATCAACAATGAACTGGTTACATCCCGCGGGATAAGGACTCTTTCTCCACGTAATGCGAAATACCGCGGAGTCTATGAAGGATCCCAGACAGAGAGGGACCTGGCCTACCATCAGGGATGTGCGTTCCCTTCTCTGCTCAGTCCTTATATAGACCTGTGCTTCAGAATGGTCGGTCCTTCGTTCTACAAGAAGGCCGAATATCTTGTGGAAGGGTTTTACAAGGACATAAACAAGCACGGTGTAGGCGCATTCTCTGAACTTTATGACGGCGACCCTCCTCATGAACCTCACGGTGCGATTTCTTCGGCATGTAGTACCGCTGCATTGCTTCGGGCTGATTATCTTATGAAAAAATACAAGGAGGAGAAATAATGAGAGTACTGATGTTCGGTTGGGAGTTCCCTCCTTACATTTCAGGAGGACTCGGTACGGCATGCTACGGTATGACCAAGGGCCTTGCGGCCAACGGGGTGGAGGTCCTGTTCGTTATGCCTTCGGCCTCTGGAGATGAAGACCAGAGTGCTGTTTCCATCATTAACGCCAGCGATGTCCCGGTAGATACGGTATCGACTTCCGTCGAGGATTTCCTTGACAAGGTGCGTTTTGTGCACATTCATTCCAACATGATGCCTTACGTTGATCCCCAGGCCTTTTCTGATATGGTCGAGGAGGAGAGGAGAAGGCAGGTCAAGAGTTTTACCGTCAATTACGGCCAGAAATACAAGTTCTCCGGGAAATACGGTTCCAACCTTATGGAGGAGGTGGCCCGCTATGCAATGGTGGGGGCGACAATCGCCCTGCAGCACAAGGACGAGTTCGATGTCATACACGCCCATGACTGGCTGACCTACCTTGCAGGTGCGGCGGCCAAGGAGCTTACAGGCAAGCCGCTCGTTGTCCATGTCCACGCGACTTCGTTTGACAGGAGCAGCGATGACAAGATAGACACCAGGGTCTATGACATAGAGAGAAAGGGGATGGAGGCTGCGGACCGTGTGATAGCGGTGAGCGAGCTTACCAGGAATATAGTGATCAACAGGTACGGCATTCCTCCGGGCAAGGTAGTCGCTGTGCACAATGCGGTGGATTTCAGCGGCAGGGAGGACCTCAGGGTCGAGCGTGGCGTGCGTGACAAGGTGGTCACTTTCCTTGGGCGAGTAACATTCCAGAAAGGGCCCGAGTATTTCATCGAGGCTGCGGCCAAGGTCCTCAAGAGATGCGGCAATGTCCGCTTCGTGATGGCCGGCAGCGGTGACATGCTCAACAGGTGTATCCGCCACGTGGCGCGCCTGGGCATTTCGGACCGGTTCCATTTCACCGGCTTTCTCAGGGGGGCAGAGGTGCAGAAGATGTTCGCATTGTCTGACGTGTATATCATGCCTTCGGTTTCGGAGCCGTTCGGAATCTCTCCGCTTGAGGCCATGCAGACCAATGTGCCGACCATCATATCCAAGCAGTCCGGCGTGGCAGAGGTGCTCAAGTATGCCATCAAGGTGGATTTCTGGGATGTTGACGCGATGGCTGACGCCATTTACGGGCTCCTGAATTACAGTGCGATGGCGGATATGGCCGCACGTTGCGGGTATGATGAAGTCAATGCCCTCAAATGGAACAATGCCGCCTACAAGATCAAGAAAGTGTATGAATCAGTGATAAAATAGTAAAACATAACAGCCATGAAAAAGAGTATTTGCCTATATTTCCAGGTCCATCAGCCAAACAGGTTAAGGTTATACAGATTCTTTGATATAGGTAAGGATTCACATTATTATGATGATTTTGCCAACAGGACCATCCTCCGCAGAGTGTCCCAGAGGTGCTATCTTCCGGCCAACGCTCTCCTTCTCGAGCTTATCAACAGGTACAAGGGGCAGTTCAAGGTGACCTTCTCCATTTCCGGTTCAGTGCTGGAACAGTTTGACCGTTACGCCCCTGAAGTGATCGAAAGCTTCAGGAAACTGGCTGATACCGGATGCGTGGAATTCCTTTGCGAGACCTATTATCATTCCCTTGCATCCCTTGCCTCCCCTGCGGAGTTCATACACCAGGTGGAGAAGCACAAGACGGCTGTCAAGAATTATTTCGGAGTCACCCCGAAGTCCTTCAGGAATACGGAGCTGATCTATTCCGACTCTATCGGTGCGATGGTTTACGACATGGGCTTCAAGACCATGCTTACGGAAGGAGCGAAGCATGTGCTGGGATGGAGGAGTCCCAACTATCTGTACAGCGGTGCCCAGGCTCCGGGCCTGAAGCTCCTTCTGAAAAATTCCTCCCTGAGCGACGATATCGCTTTTCGGTTCTCCGACAAGAGCTGGCCGGACTGGCCTTTAACCGGTGAGAAATATCTTTCATGGATAAAGGCCTCCGCCAAGGACGGTGAGATAGTGAACCTTTTCATGGATTATGAGACATTCGGAGAGCACCAGAAGGCTCAGAGCGGCATATTCGATTTCATGAGATATCTTCCTGAAGTCATTCTCAAGGACGGTGAATTCGAGTTTGTCACACCTGCCCAGGCGGCCAAAAAGCACAGCCCTGTAGGCGAACTTGATGTTCCTGATGCCATTTCGTGGGCGGATGAGGAGCGTGATGTGACAGCATGGCTTGGCAACGAGCTGCAGAATGACGCGTTCAATAAGCTCTATGGCCTGACAGAGAAACTTTCCATTCTGAACGATCCTGTACTGTGGTCGGATTTCGGGCACCTGCAGGAGAGTGACCATTTCTATTATATGTGTACGAAGTTCTTCTCAGACGGTGCGGTGCATAAATATTTCAACCCGTATGATACTCCGTATGAGGCATTTATAAATTATATGAATGTCTTGAGCGATTTTATTATCAGGGTAGATGATGCAATTTCATTTTCTGATGCTAACTTTGCAGCCCCGAAAACTCGGAAAACGGTGAAGAAGGCTCCGGCCAGAACTGCCAGAAAGCCTGCCGCCGCGAAGAAAACGGTAAAAACAAAAACAGACAAATGAATAAAGAATTGATCAAGCCGGACTACCTCTTCGAGGTCAGCTGGGAAGTGTGCAACAAGGTCGGAGGCATCTATACTGTCATTGCCACGAAGTCCCTGTATCTCAAGAGCGAGCTTAAGAGGCATCATATCCTCATAGGCCCTGATGTCTGGATGAATGTTGAAAACAACCCTGATTTCATTGAGGACCCGCTCCTGTACAGGATGTGGAGGGACCAGGCCGCCAAGGAAGGCCTGCGTATAAGGGTAGGAAAATGGAATGTCCCCGGCAAGCCTACGGCTATCCTTGTTGATTTCAAGCAGTACCTGACAAAGAAGGACGAGCTGCTGGCGGAGCTATGGCGTGATTTCGGTGTCGATTCCATTACCGGGAACTGGGATTATGTTGAGTCCGCCTTGTTCGGCTATACGGCCGGTAAGGTGATCGAGAGCTTCTACAGGTTCAACCTCACGTCTTCGGACAAGGTGGTTGCCCAGTTTCACGAGTGGATGACAGGTGCCGGGCTGCTGTACCTTAAAGGTACGAAACTTCCGATAGCTACAGTGTTCACAACCCACGCTACCGTAGTGGGGCGCTGTCTTGCGGGCAACAACCTTCCTTTATACGATTCCATGAAATTGTATGACGGGGACGCCAAGGCCCGGGAGTTCAACGTCATGGCGCGACATTCGCTTGAAAAGCAGTCCGCTGTCCATTCCGATGTCTTCACCACTGTCAGCGGCATCACGGCGGCCGAATGCAGGCAGTTCCTTACCAGGGATGTGGATATCGTTACTCCCAACGGTTTCGAGAACAGCTTCACTCCGGCGACGGATGATGAATACGATACGATACGCAAGGCTGCCAGGGCGAAATTCGTCGAGGTAGCCACGGCAATGTCCGGCGAGACAGTCCCGGACAACGCCGTATTTGTTGGTATCGGCGGACGTTACGAGTGGAAGAACAAGGGCATTGACGTTTTTATCGATGCTCTTGCAAAACTCAATGAGAGCGGTTTCGAGGGCAAGACGCTCCAGGCTTTCATACTGATTCCTTCAGGACACAAGGGCGCGGACAAGGACCTTGTCGCCAAGCTCGGTGGCGCCGATACTTCATATGTCACACAGGTGTCCCACTATCTGATGGATCCGGAGTATGACATAATCACACGCAGGCTGCGTGAGCTCGGGCTGAACAACTCTGTCGGGGACAAGGTGAAGGTATATTTCATCCCGTCTTATCTCAACGGGGATGACGGTATCTTCAACATGAAATACTATGATCTTCTTGCAGGCCTCGACCTTACTGTGTTTCCATCATATTATGAACCGTGGGGATATACCCCTCTGGAGAGCCTTGCGTTCAGGGTGCCGTCACTTACGACCACGCTTGCCGGGTTCGGAGTGTGGGTAAAGGACCATTACAGGAAGGATCATCCTGGAATCTCTATCATAGAAAGGACGGATTCCAACTACGCCGATGTCGTGGACGGGGTGATAGCCCGCATGAAAGAAATAGCAAATCTGGACAAGGCGGGCCGGCAGATCTATATGTCCAACGCCAAGGAGGTATCCGAGATAGCTCTGTGGGAGAACAATATCGTATATTACAAACAGGCGTATTCGGCAGCGCTTGAGAAAGTCATATCAGAAAAAGGGGCATTCCCTGAGACAAGAAGCGAGAAATCAATGCAGTATAAGAAAATAGACGTTAACAGGCCGTCCTGGAACAGTGTGTTCTTCCTTCGTCATCTTCCGGACAGCCTCAAGGACCTTGAGGTACTTTCAAGAAACCTGTGGTGGTGCTGGAACGATTCGGCAAAGGATCTTTTCCGGTCAATCGATCCAGAGGCATGGGACGCTTCCGGAGAAAATCCTATAGCAATGCTTGACAAGGTGAGCCTAAAGCGCTACCATGCCCTTGAGAAGGACCGCGAGTTCCTTGCAAGACTCAGGTCCGTTGTGGACGAGTTCAATTCATACATGGCACTGAAAGATGAACGGAAGAGCCCGTCGATTGCCTATTTCTGCATGGAATACGGACTGGACACCTCATTGAAGATATATTCCGGGGGACTCGGCATCCTTGCCGGCGACTATCTGAAGGAGACCAGCGACATGAACACGAATCTTGTCGCCGTAGGACTGCTTTACAGGTACGGGTACTTCACGCAGATACTTTCCGCCCAGGGCAACCAGGTCTCTAAATATGATGCCCAGGACTTCATGAAGATCCCTGCCATTCCTGTGAAGGATGCGGAGGGCAACTGGATGACAGTAAGCATAGCTTTTCCGGGCCGCAACCTTAATGCAAGGCTCTGGAGAGTGGATGTGGGCAGGACGGAACTGTATCTCATGGATACCGACTATGAGGACAACCTTCCGGAGGACAGGTCCGTGACCCATCACCTCTATGGCGGAGACTGGGAGAACCGCCTCAAGCAGGAGCTTCTCCTCGGTGTCGGCGGAATCAGGGCTCTCAGGAAACTCGGTATAAATCCGGAAATCTACCACTGCAATGAAGGCCATGCCGCATTTATCGGCCTTGAGAGGCTGCGCGAGTATATCCAGAATGACAACCTCGATTTCGCCGAGGCCATGGAGGTGATAAGGGCTTCATCCCTGTTTACTACGCATACCCCTGTCCCGGCAGGGCATGACGCTTTTGACGAGGGCCTCCTGAGGAAATATATTGGACATTACCCTCAGCGTCTGAAGGTGGATTGGGAGACGATGATGGGACTCGGGAAGATCAACGGGGCCGACCCTGACGAGAAATTCTCCATGAGCTATCTCGCAGCCAATATATCCCAGGAAGTCAACGGCGTGTCATGGCTTCATGGCGAGGTAAGCAAGGACATATTCGCCAATATGTGGCCTGGATATCTGCCGGAGGAACTGAACATCACATATGTGACGAACGGTGTCCATTACCCTACATGGACTGCTCCGGAATGGAAGGCTGTCCATGCAAAGGTGTTCGGCGACGAATTCGCGACGCATCATTACGAGAAGTCCTGCTTCGAGGGGATATACAAGGTTGACGACAGGACTGTCTGGGACGTGAGGACGGCATTGAGGGCAAAGTTGATAGCTGCCATCAAGGAGCGTCTGTCCGACCCGGCTGCCGCAAACCACTATTCTCCGCGCCAGATTGTGACCATAAAGGAGACATTGCGGGATGATGTTCTTACCATAGGCTTTGCCAGACGGTTTGCTACATATAAGAGGGCGCACCTTCTGTTCCGTGACCTTGACAGGCTTAGTGACATTGTGAATGATCCGGAGCATCCGGTACAGTTCATCTTTGCGGGCAAGGCGCATCCGGCCGATAAGGCGGGGCAGGACCTCATAAAGATGATTGTGGATGTCTCCAAAATGCCGCAGTTCATCGGAAAGATAGTGTTTGTTCCGAATTATGACATTTCGCTTGCCAAGCTGCTCGTCCAGGGAGTCGATGTCTGGATGAACAACCCGACAAGGCCTCTTGAGGCTTCCGGGACTTCCGGCGAGAAGGCTGCCATGAACGGTGTCATGCATTTCTCCGTCCTGGACGGATGGTGGGTAGAAGGCTACAGGCCGGGAGCCGGCTGGGCTCTCCCTAGGGAGCGTACATATGATGACCAGAACTATCAGGATGAACTTGATGCTGCCACCATATATACGATCATCGAGAACGAGATTGCCCCGCTGTTCTATGACCGGAACAAAGAGAACGGGCTTTCAGCCGGCTGGATTGACTATATAAAGAATACGGTAGCGCAGGTGGCCTGCAATTTCACGACAAACAGGATGCTCACCGACTACATAAACCAGTACTATGACCCTCAGTCACAGCGTACTGCGAAACTTGTAGCCGATGACTATAAGGTGGCCAAGGAGATAGCCGCATGGAAGCGCCATATGAGAAGGGAGTGGGCAAATGTGAGTGTAGTGTCCGTGGTCAAGCCGGATGGCTCGTATGATTATGTGTCTCTGGGCAAGGAGTTCAAGGCTGAGGTTGTTCTGAATATCAGCGACCTGCATCCTGACGATATCGGGGTGGAAATGCTGTTTGCCACTACTGACAGCAAGGGCAAGCTCCATATACAGGAGAAATACGGGTTCACCCCAGTAGAGTATCATGACGAAACCGCCAGGTACCAGGCTTCTGTCATGCCTGAACGTGCCGGACTCTACCAGGTCGCAGTGCGTATTTATGCCAAGAATGCGCTTCTGCCGCACAGACAGGATTTCGAACTTGTGAGATGGTTGTAGCGACCGGATTCTTTGACGGTGTCCATATGGGGCACCGTCTTGTAATATCGCAGCTGGTGAAGGCTGCAAGAGCACGCGGGGAGGAGAGCCTGGTGATTACATTCTGGCCTCATCCCCGTAATGTGCTTCAGCTGGAGGCGCGCACATTCAGGCTCCTGTCCACACTTGACGAGAAGTACAGGATGCTGAAGGATTTGGGTGTGGACCGGATTGAAGTGATCCCGTTTACGAGAGAGTTCGGGGCATTGACCACAAAGGAATACCTCCGGCAGTATGTCATGGGGAAGTTCGGCGGAACAGCTGTTGTCCTGGGGTATGACAACAGGATGGGGTCCGATTCCATTTCCCCTCAGGATGTTGTCTCCGTGGCAGAAGGTCTGGGTCTGGAGGTCATAAGGACGGATATGGTTGAAGGAATGCCCGGGACAGCTGTCAGCTCCACCAGAATCAGGTCCCTGGTCGCTTCCGGTGATGTGACCGCAGCGGCGTCTATGCTCGGATATGACTATTCTTTGTATGGGGTGGTGGTCGCCGGTAACCGTATCGGGAGGACAATGGGGTTTCCTACGGCCAATATGCAGCTTTATGAGCCTCTTAAGCTGATACCCGGCAATGGTGTCTATGCCGTAAAAGTAAGGACTCTCGGTAAAGAGTGGAAGGGCATGTGCAACATAGGTAACAGGCCCACCGTCGGGGTGGGTAACTCCTGCACTGTCGAGACGAACATATTCGGGTTCGATGAGGACATATATGGCCTGGACATAAATGTGACGTTCCTTCGCAAGATACGCGATGAAGTGAAGTTCAGTTCTATTGATGCATTGGGAGAACAGCTGCGCAGGGACAGGCAGGCATGTCTCGCATCGGATTTCAGGAATAAACCCTGACAACGTTCCGGAATGTAGCGTATAAAATCGCGGGACTGTGTCCGATATATGGAAAATTTTTCTGAACTTTGAAGAAAACAGGGCTTTGCATGGAAATCTTTTTTACTATTATCACAGTTCTTATACTTATCGTTCCCGTTGTGGCCAAGGCCATAGAGAAGAAACTTGTGCAGGCCGGGAGACAGGATACGGCAGGAAAGGTACGCCGGTTCAGGGAGCAGTTTGAAGACCGTGACACGGAGCGGAAGAATGTGCTGGACGAGCCGTTTCCGACAGTGGTGTTCTCTCCAGAGGTGCGGAATTGTCCTGAAAAACCTCCACAGGCCGGGGATGCCGTCACAGATACTGATGCCCGTGTGCTGGAAGCCTTACCCGGTAATGCCAGCCGGTCTGTAAAGGACATTGTGGCTGAGCGCGGAAGGCTGGCTTCATACGCATCAGCAGAACCGCTCCCGGAGAAAGACGGTCGTCTTGAGATAGACCCAAGGAAGCTTATACTGTATTCTGAAATAATGAAAACCAAGTTTTAGTGCAATATTTGCTTTCACCAATTTAAATTACTATATTTGCAAAGACAGAGGTCGGCCAAAAATGTATTTTTTGGTCGATTATATTTTTGTTGAAGAGAATTTGAGAAGCGTCTGTATCCGTGCCATAGATGCAGGCGGGTGTTTCCTGAATAAATATAAATTTTAAATCATATAACTATGGATTTACACTACATGACCCAGGAAGGTCTTGACAAACTGAAAAAAGAACTGTCTGAAGCTATAGCCCAGCGACCTGTGATTTCTGCACAGATCGCAGAAGCAAGGGATAAGGGCGATCTCTCCGAGAATGCTGAATATGAGGCGGCCCGCGAAGCGCAGGGGCTGCTGGAACTTAAAATCTCCAAGCTGCAGAACCTTGTTGCAAATGCCAGGGTTATTGACGAATCGCAGATAGGCACAGACAAGGTCCAGATGCTGAATAAGGTGAAAGTCAAGAACCTCAGCAATAATCAGGTGGTGGAGTTCACACTCGTGGGTGAGAGCGAAGCTGATTTTGCGGCCGGCAAACTTGCTGCTACCACGCCTATAGGACGTGCCCTGATGGGACATTCAAAGGGTGAGGTGGTAGATGCCAAGGTGCCTTCCGGCATTATCAAGTTTGAGATATTGGATATAACGCTTTAGTGGTATGTCAACTATATTCACAAAAATAGCCAAGGGGGAGATCCCTTCATATAAAGTCGCGGAGAACAGTGACTTCTATGCTTTCCTTGACATAAACCCCCTTGCGGAGGGGCACACTCTGGTCATACCAAGGAATGTTGAGGATGATTATATATTCCATCTTGACGATGATACATACCTGGGTCTCTGTGCGTTTGCGAAAAAGGTGGCTTCAGCTATAGGGAAGGCGGTGCCTTGCAAAAGGGTCGGTGTTGCTGTTCTCGGTATGGAAGTGCCTCATACGCACATACATCTGGTGCCTCTTAACAGCGAGTCCGATCTGGATTTCAGGAAGGATAAACTGAAACTTTCCCCGGAAGATTTTACGAGGATAGCTTCATCAATAGCTGCAGAGTATGAAAAACTGTAGGACGTTGAGATTCGCGGCCATTTCCATGGCTGTGTGCATGCTGGTTTCCTGCGGGAAGACAGCCCGGATAAAAGGTGAAGTACAGGGGCTCGGAGACGGTGAGGTGATAGTCAAGCTGCTGGATATAAATACATACAAGGTCCTTGACACCCTCAAGACAGACGCTTCGGGACATTTTTCCTATAAGGTCCCTGTCGCTGACGGCCAGCCGGAGTTCGTATATGTCTTCCATAATGATACGAAGATCGCATCCCTCCTTCTCGAGAAGGGAGACCGTGTATATGTCACGGCTGACACTACCGGGATTTTTTCTGTAGACGGCTCGGATGAAAGCGTCAGGCTCGCGTCCGTTGAAAAGGATTTCGCCGATTTTGTCTCGGATTTCTCCGTGTTTGCAGACAAGCTTGCCGGTATGGATGCATCATCGAAGGAGGCTGACAGTATCAGAAAGGATATGGTGAAGACATACACAGCCTATTACAGAAGCCGTGTCAAATATATTCTTGAAAATTCACATTCCCTTACTACGGTGCCGGTGCTGTACCAGACAGTCGGGACGGACTTCCCGATATTTTCACAGCAGACCGACGCCATCCATTTCAACAATATATGCGACTCATTGGAGACTGTGTATCCGGATTCGAAATATGTCAAGGCCCTGAGGAAGGAGGCAAAAAGGCGCTCAGACCTGTTGTCGTTGAGCATAAGAATTGAGAATGCCCCGGAACTTTCATATCCGGACCTTGAGCTTCCTGATACCAGCGCCAAGATGGTAAAACTGAGCGAAGTGGATGCCAAAGTCATCCTCCTGCACTTCTGGACCTCTACGGATGCCGCCCAGAAGATGTTCAACCTGGATGTGCTCAAGCCGATATACGAAGAATTCCATTCCAGGGGGCTTGAAATCTATCAGGTGGCTCTGGATACGGACAAGGCCCAGTGGGCCAGGACCGTCAAGGACCAGGGGCTCGGGTGGATCAATGTCTGCGAAGGGCTCGGAGCCGGATCCTCCTCGCTGGCGCTGTACAATCTTGACAAACTGCCTGTTTCGTTTGTTATTGCAGACGGAGAGCTGGTCGACGGGAAATTCTCGGACGGGGCATCTCTCAGAAAATTGCTGGACTCCCTGCTCTGACCACGGTCAGAGCCCGGCATAGTGAATGCCGCGATATCGTTCAGAAGATTTTCTTCTTGCTTGTCGTGGCGACAAATTCCTTGAGATAGAACGGTTCGAAGTACGCTACGTCTTTGAACCGTTTTTCTTTGAACTCCTGCGTGGCAGGCACCAGCATGGACGAGGCTTTCGGGCAGCACTGGCAGAAGGAGGCGTTGCTGTGCCTTATAATCTCCGATGTCTTCTGCGCCCCGTCTCCTATGAACAGTACCGGCCCCTGGTCGAGGTATTCCCTGAAGCTGTCCTGGTCGAGTATCACCGGGGCTGTCTCTGTGAGCTGTCCGCCGTCTGCCGAGAACACCGCGGTATAGACTTCCATCCTTCTTGCGTCGATCATCGGGACAATATGCCTGCACCCTTCCGGAAGCCGCCCTTCCCCGATGGCCTGCCATACCAGGGTGTCAAGTGTCCCGACCGCAAGAAGCGGGATTCCCGCCCCGAAGCACAGCCCCTTGGCCGTAGATACGCCGACCCTCAGGCCGGTATATGAGCCGGGACCCATGCTTACGCATACGGCCGAGCACTTCTGCAGCTCTGTCCCTGTCTCGTCCAGCATTTCTTTTACGAACACTGCTGTAAGTGATGCATGTGTACGGGGTGTCGTACTTTCCCTGTGTGATATTATCCTGCCGTCCCGGGCCAATGCGGTGGAGCACAGGTCGGTGGCGGTCTCTATTAGTATGAAGGTGTCCATATGTCGTACTATTTGAAAAACATGTCTTTGAGGTAGGGGAATACACTGTGTGCCATTTCCTTTAGAGGCGGATACAGTACGGAGCCATCCATGGTGTTCCCGGAGATCAGATGGAAGTTTGCGTTGAGGGTGTCTAGCAATATTATCGCAAGCCCTATGAACAGGGCGCATTTCAGAATGGCGAATATTACGCCCAGCAGCCTGTTGAGCCAGCCGAGCATGATGATCTTTATGCTTGCCTCAATGATTTTGCCAAGGGCGAACAGGGCGAATATCACCGCAAGCAGGATGACAGCAAATGCAGCTGCGTTCAGTATAGCGGAAGATGCCCCGTCGAACCATTCGGCCATCCGGCCGCTCAGTAGCGATGAGAATTTGAATGACATCCATACGCCCAGTATGATCGATATTATTGCGACGACTTGTGCCACCAGGCCTTTCCTAAGCCCGTTTATTACAGCCGGCACAAAGCATAGAAGGATTATTATGTCAATGATATTCATTTATATCGAAGCTAACGCCTATATTTTACTTCGTCATTTATACTGCCTGCGCAAGTAAACTTGCATTGCTCTCTGTTTCTGCGTATATTTGCAGGCTGAAAAAACCGGCAGCGGAGTCGGCCTGCAAAATTAGGCATTTTTTGTAAATACTCCATTGCCGGACAGCATGAAAAGAAAAATCATTATATATGGGATTTAAAGAGTACAAAGGTCTTGACCTGGTACAGGCAGGCAATGAGATTCTTGACAGATGGAAGAAGAACCATGCTTTCGAGTGTTCCCTCAAGGTACGCGAGGGCGCGCCTGAGTTCATATTTTTTGAAGGTCCGCCTTCGGCCAACGGTATGCCGGGCATACACCATGTGATAGCCCGCTCCATCAAGGACGCGATCTGCAGGTACAAGACCCAGAGCGGCTACCGTGTGGAGAGACGGGCCGGGTGGGACACCCACGGGCTTCCTGTAGAGCTCGGCGTGGAGAAGATGCTCGGCATCACAAAGGAGGACATAGGAACGAAGATAAGTGTCGAGGAATACAATAACGCATGCCGCAAGGAGGTCATGAAATATACACGCGAGTGGGTCAGCCTTACTGAAAGGATTGGCTACTGGGTGGATATGGACGACCCTTACGTTACATATGACAACAGGTATATCGAGACGCTCTGGTACCTCCTCAAGGACATCTACGGGAAGGGCCTCCTTTACAAGGGCTACTCCATCCAGCCGTATTCACCGGCCGCGGGGACGGGGCTCAGCTCCCACGAACTCAACCAGCCGGGCTGCTACCGCGATGTGAAGGACACTACTGCGGTGGTGCAGTTCGAGGTGATAAAGGACGAGAAGTCCCAGATGCTTTTCGGCTGCGGGACACTCCCGGTGTATTTCCTTGCATGGACGACTACGCCGTGGACTCTCCCGTCGAATACCGCCCTCTGTGTAGGCCCTGGTATAGACTATATAAGGGTGCTTTCCTTCAACCCTTATACCGGCGCGCAGGCCATATATGTCATAGCCGAGGCGCTTCTTGACTCGGTGTTCAACCCGAAGGCCAGGGACATACAGATAGAGGACTACAGGCCTGGGGACAAACTGGTGCCTTACCGTGTGCTGGACGGCAAGTTCAAGGGCACTGACCTGGTCGGGGTATCATACCGTCAGCTCATACCATGGTTCAGACCGGACGAAGGGGCCTTCAGGGTCATCCCGGGGGACTATGTGACTACGGACGAGGGGACCACCGGTATTGTGCATATCGCACCTACATTCGGTGCCGACGATGACAAGGTGGCCAAGGCGACAGGCGTGCCTCCTCTTATGGTGACGGACCGTAACGGGGACCGCCAGGCCCAGGTGGACCGGAAAGGACGGTTCTACAGGATAGAGGACCTGGATCCTGAATATGTCAGGGAAAGGGTCTCTCCTGAATATGCCGAGTTTGCCGGGAGGTATGTCAAGAATGCATACGACGACACCCTCGGGCCGGACGCACCGACCCTTGACGTAGACATCTGCGTGATGCTCAAGCAGCAGGGCAAGGCGTTCAAGATAGAGAAACACGTACATACATATCCTCATTGCTGGAGGACTGACAAGCCTGTCCTTTACTATCCTCTGAATTCATGGTTCATCAGGACTACCGCGGTGAAGGACAAGATGATAGAGCTCAACAATACTATCACATGGAAGCCCGGGTCGACCGGCACGGGACGTTTCGGGAAATGGCTTGAGAACATCCAGGACTGGAATCTTTCGAGGAGCAGATACTGGGGTACTCCGCTCCCTATTTGGAGGTCTGAAGACGGGAAAGAGGAGAAGTGCATAGGCTCCGTGAAGGAACTGTACCATGAGATAGAGAAAGCCGTGGCGGCAGGTATAATGTCTGCAAACCCTCTCAAGGACAGGGGATTCGACCCGGACGACATGTCAAAGGAGAACTATGACAGGATAGATCTTCACCGTCCGTATGTCGACAATATATTCCTGGTGTCTGACAGCGGTCGCAAGATGGTCAGGGAGACCGACCTTATCGATGTATGGTTCGATTCAGGGGCCATGCCTTATGCCCAGGAGGGCCTGAGGAACCTTGGAAACCCTAAATTCGGATGCACTGCCGATTTCATAGCCGAAGGTGTTGACCAGACCAGAGGATGGTTCTATACGCTCCACGCAATACACACAATGGTAAGCGGAACCTGTGCCTTCAGGAGGGTGATTTCCAACGGTCTTGTGCTTGACAAGGACGGCAACAAGATGAGCAAGAGGCTCGGTAACGCCGTGGATCCGTTCAAGGCCCTGGACAAGTACGGCCCGGATGCATTGAGATGGTACATGCTTACCAATTCGCAGCCGTGGGACAACCTCAAATTCGATGAGTCCGGCGTGGATGAAGTGCGCAGGAAGTTCTTCGGCACGCTGTACAATACATATTCGTTCTTTGCCCTCTATGCCAATGTGGACGGTTTCGACCCGTCCGCCGTACCGGCTGTCCCTGTCTCAGAACGTCCGGAGATAGACAGATGGATCATATCATTGCTGAATACCCTGGTGAAGAACGTGAAGGACGCTTACGAGGATTATGACATCACTACTGCCGGGCGTCTTGTCCAGGACTTTGTGTGTGACCACCTGAGCAACTGGTATGTCCGGCTGAACCGGAAGAGGTTCTGGGGAGGGGAGATGGACCATGACAAGCTCACTGCATACCAGACACTCTATGAGGTGCTGAAGGATGTGGCACTGCTGGCCGCTCCGATAGCTCCGTTCTATATGGAACGGCTTTACCTTGACCTCGTCCCGGATGCCGAGTCTGTACATTTCGAGCCCATGCCTTTGTATGACGCTCAGGTCGTTGACAGGGATCTTGAGGAAAGGATGGAACTTGCCCAGAGAGCGTCCTCAATGGTGCTCGCCCTCAGGAGAAAAGTGAATATCAAGGTGCGCCAGCCTCTCTCCAAGCTTATAATACCTGTGATTGATACCAGGGTCAAGGATCAGCTGGAGAAAGTCAAAACCCTTCTGCTGGGGGAGGTCAATGTCAAGGATGCCGAGTTCATCTCGGACACTGCAGGCCTCATTACCAAGAAGATAAAGCCGAACTTCAAGACTTTGGGCAAGATATACGGCAAGCAGATGAAGGAAATAGCATCTGCCTTTATGTCTCTTCCGCAGGAGACGATATCTGCTATACAGGCAAGCGGGGATGCCGGCTATGTGCTTCACCTTCCTTCCGGCGACGTAAGCCTCTCGCCGGGCGACTATGAGGTTATTTCGGAAGATATGCCTGGCTGGCTTGTGGCTTCGGACGGTCCTCTGACCCTGGCCCTTGATGTTACCATCACGGACAGTCTCAGGCATGAGGGAACTGCCAGGGAGCTGATAAACAGGATACAGAACATGAGGAAAGAGAACGGTTTCGATGTGACAGACAGGGTCAATGTTACAGTGTGTGCCGATGGCGAGAACTATGCTGAGTTGCGAGATTCCCTCGAAAGTTTCAGGGATTACGTGCTTGCACAGACACTTGCAAGGGACATTGTCCTTAAGGAGGCGGACGGCTCCTGCCATGGTACCGAAGTGGAGTGGGGAAACACTCCTATCTTTGTTGATGTAGAGAAAATATAAAATAGATCATTAAAACTATTCGATTATGGCTGAAGATAAGAAAAACAATGAGCCAGAACTCAAGGTCCGCTACAGCGACGAGGAGCTCCAGGAGTTCAAGGAGATTATCCTTGATATGCTTGCAAAGGCCAAGAAGGAGTACAAGACCCTCAGGGATGTTGTTACTCACGGATCAAGCAATGACATAGAGGATACTTCCCCTACATTTAAGGTAATGGAAGAGGGCGCTTCCACACTTTCCAAGGAGGAGGCCGGCCAGCTTGCCCAGCGCCAGTACAAGTTCATACAGAACCTGGAGGCTGCGCTTGTCAGGATCGAGAACAAGACATACGGCGTATGCCGTGTGACAGGGAAGCTCATCCCCAAGGAGAGGCTCCGTCTTGTACCTCACGCTACCCTGACCGTTGAGGCGAAGGAGATGATGAACAAGAACAAGTAAGATGAGACTATCAAGAGGAAAATTCCTTATAGCCCTCGGCGTGCTCCTTGTCATCATCGACCAGGTGATCAAGGTTCTTGTCAAGACCAACATGTCCATAGGGGACAGCATCCATGTGTTCGGAGACTGGTTCCAGATCTACTTTATCGAGAACGAGGGCATGGCCTTCGGCATGAAGTTCGGCGGAGCAGTCGGCAAGTTCCTGCTGTCCCTGTTCAGGATTGTGCTTTTCGGGTTTCTGGTATGGTGGATAAACAGGCTGCTGAAAAAGCCCGGGACTCCTTTCGGGGTGGCTGTAGGCCTTACCCTGATTACGGCCGGTGCTTTTGGCAATATCGTGGACTGTCTGTTCTATGGGCTGATATGGGATTACGCCCCGTTCATGTTCGGGCGCGTGGTGGACATGTTCTACTTCCCGATCATAGATACGGTATTCCCTGACTGGATGCCTCTGATAGGAGGCCGCCCGTTCCGTTTCTTCGCGCCTGTTTTCAATTTTGCAGACAGCTGTGTCACTTGCGGAGCGCTGTATCTCCTGTTCTTCCAGTTCCGTTTTTTTGCAAAGGAGTCCAGGTAGGGGACTATCTGTACGCTTGCAGGATTTTTCCGAGTTCTTCAATATCGCGAACTATGAGGTCCGGAGGGAAAAACTCCGGATCTTTTTTGTTTTCCGCATCTGCCTTTACGGCAAGGGCTGTCTCAAGGGTGGTCTCTCCAGACAGGACCAGCACCCCGAAGGCCCCGGCGTTATGCGCCATAGCTATATCTGTATATATCCTGTCTCCGGTCATCGCTATCTCATCAGGGGCGAGCCCGTGCCTGTTGAGTATCCCGGTGATCATGTTCGGGTCCGGCTTGCCGAGGGTAACGTCCGGTCTGCGTCCTGTCGCATGTTCTATACACTTGCAGATTGATCCGCAGTCCACCAGTACGGTCCTTTCGCTGGTAGGGCACACTTTGTCCGGGTTGGTCGCTATATACGGGATTCCCTGTGAGGCCCACCATGCGGCACGGCATAGTCTGGAATAGGTGAGCGTCATGTCGAAGGACCCGACCAGAACATCCGGGACATCATCCGGGTCGTCGGTACATTCCTCGAAACCTGCCGCCATGAATTGGCTTGCCATACTCGGAGTGCCGAGCAGGAACAACCGTCTGGCTGACGGGTATTTCGCTTTTATATAGTCGATGGCTGCTATGGAAGTGGTGTACATGTTATCTTCCGTTGCTGCTATGCCCATGCCTGAAAGCTTTTTGAGATAGTCGGCGACAGACCTGGTGGGGTTGTTCGTAAGGAAAGAATATCCGATGCCCATTTCCTCCAGTGATTTCAGGAAGTCCAGTGTGAAAGGGAAAAGCGTGTTTCCCAGATAGATTGTCCCGTCCATGTCCAGGGCAACATGCCTGATTTTCCTGATTCTCGATGCAAGCTCTGCACTGATTTCCTTGTTGTAATTATTCGTCATATTATGAAAAATAAATTTTTTATTTCGTTTCGTTTTGTAAAATTACTAAAATAGTTTGAAATGAAACCTCTAATTTATATATTTGTGCGATATTTTTTACCATAATACAATGAACAGGAAATTTTTGCAGCCATTAGCGGCATTGTCTTGCCTTGCCCTGTCGGTATCATGTGCCCAGGACAGGAACACGGGTTTTTATATCGACTGTGACTCCCCCGAGGATATAAACAGCTTCATGTCACAGGAAAATGTCATTGTCAGCGGCCACAGGGGCGGGAATATGCCGGGTTATCCTGAAAACTGCATCGAGACATTCTCAAAGATACTCGAATCGATGCCTTCATTCTACGAGATAGATCCTCGCATGACCAGGGACAGCGTGATAGTGCTCATGCATGATGCCACACTGGACCGTACGACTACCGGTACCGGGAAGGTGAAGGACTATACCTATGAGGAACTGCAGGCCTTCAGGCTTGTGGACCGCTGGGGGAACGAGACCCCATATAAGATCCCGTCCGTGGAGGCTGTCATCAAATGGAGCCAGGGCAAGACCATCCTGAATTTCGACATCAAGGATGTGACGCGGGATGTCCTTGTGCCGTTTGTGAATTCGCTCGGGGCGGAAAACTGCATCTATACTGTCAGGAATGCGGAGGAGGCGCTCCAGGTGTACAGCATTGACCCTGATGCACGTATGTCTGCCTGGGTGAAGGACGTGGCACAGCTGCAGTCATATAAGGATGCCGGAATCCCTATGGAGAATATCGCCCTTGCATATGTATGTTCCTCTACCATGAAGGCCGGGTCTCAGGACCTGTATGACGCCCTGCATGCCGAGGGCATACCGTGCATGGTGTCCACCGCTCCGGACCAGGACAAGGCGGAGACGGAGCAGGAGAGGGCCGCCCTGTTCAGGGACGTACTCGGGACCTCACCTGATATTGTGGAGACGGATTTTCCCCTGGAGTTCGTAAAACTGGTGGAATAATGAAACGGAATCGCCGGTCCGGCGGCCATATAACCCTGATATTGGCATTTAAATCATGACTGGAGAGCAGAAGAAAAAATACAACTACTGGCAGTGGAGGACACTTATCGTCCTGATGCTCGGATATGCATTCTATTATTTCGTGAGGAAGAATTTCAGCGTGGTCATGCCCGCCCTGGAGGCGGAGCTGGGGATTACGAAAGTCCAGCTGGGACTGTTCCTGACCCTGAACGGGATAATCTATGGACTGTCGCGGTTTGCGAACGGTTTTCTGGCAGACAGGTTCAGCCGCAGGAAACTGATGGCCTCCGGACTGTTCCTTTCGGCGGCGGCCAATTTCTTCATTTGCTTCAGCCCTGCAATGGATTCCTTTGTGGACGTGCTGGATACTGAAGGGAAAGCTACGCTCGCGCTTGTATATATAATAGGTTCTGTATGGGTCCTGAACGGATATTTCCAGGGGATGGGTGTTCCTCCGTGCATGAGCCTTATGGCCCACTGGATAAAACCTCAGGAGCTTGCCACCAAGCAGTCCATCTGGAATGCCTCGCACTCAATAGGGGCAGGTCTCATAAGCGTCATCTGTGCGTTCATACTTGACCATTACGGCTACAGCGCATGGCAGATGTGCTTCGCCGTGCCGGCCTCCATCGCAGTAGTCGGGGCATTTGTACTCCTGTTCGCCCTTAAGGACACTCCGTCTTCTGTCGGGCTGCCGGAGCTCGAGGACATGGACGATGCGAAACCGCAGGAGGAAAAGAAGGAGGTGGAGCTGACGGGAGGCGCCTTCAAGCAGTTCATCAGCAGGCTCGTGTTCAGGAACCCCATCATATGGATACTTGCCGTATCGAATTTCTGTATCTATGTGGTGCGCTTCACCATACTTGACTGGGGGGCGACCTTCCTGACTCAGTACAAGGGGATGGAAATATCCCATGCAGGGTCAGTTGTGGCGGCTTCAGAGATAATAGGAGGCATTGCAGGGATGCTTATAGCCGGATGGTTCACCGACAGGTTCATGAAGAGCAGGGCCCACAGGACCTGCCTGTTCTGTACGATAGGCGCCACCCTGTCGTTCTTCCTGTTCTGGAAGACCCCGGCTGACATGAACTGGCTCTCCTCCGTATTCCTCTGCCTGTCAAGCTTCTTTGTCTACGGCCCGCAGGCCCTGCTCGGCATCGCGGCTTCGAACCAGGCAACGAAACATGCCTGCGCCACGGCAAACGGAATACTGGGCGTATTCGGGTATGCGAGCACTACCGTTTCAGGACTCGGCTTCGGCTATCTTGCCCAGCATTTCGGATGGAATGCCGTATTCATGGTTTCTGTCATAGTCGGGGTCATCGGATCGCTGGTGATAGCCACGATGTGGAAGGCCAAGGCTGACGGCTATGAGAAGGCGGAGAAGGTATTGGCCGAGATTGGACATAAAGATTCGTAAAAAACTTAAAGAAAAAGAAAAATATCGCTTCCCGGGGCTCCGCTCCGGGATTTTTTTTATGCCTGTGTCATATATTTGCCGGAAAAAATAATGAAGATTAAGGAACTGGGACAGGATGACAGGCCGCGGGAGAAGATGGCCGAGAAGGGGGTCGGGGCTTTGAGCAATGCGGAGCTGGCCGCTGTCATCATAAGGACTGGATGCGGTGAGGAGAATGCCGTAGACATATCGAGGAAGCTGCTCAAATCCGCGGGGGACAGCCTCGCATGCCTGTCGGGGATGACCGTTGGGCAGATGTGCAGGACCAGGGGGATGGGACCTGGGAAGGCCGCCTCAGTGGCCGCCGCTTTTGAACTCGGGCGCAGATGTGCCGCGGAGGCCAGCCGTGTGGAGAAGGTGTCAATCACGGGCCCTGCGATGGTATACCGGCACATGCTCCACTATATGAAGGGGCTCGGCCATGAAGAATGCTGGGTCATATACCTGAACAGGGCGAACTACATAATAGGGAAGGAGAAGCTCAGCTCCGGAGGGGTCTCCGCTACTGTCATCGATGTGAAGATGATCATCAGGAATGCCATTGAAAGGCTTGCCAGTGGCATAATCCTGGTCCACAACCATCCTTCGGGCAATCCGCAGCCTGGCGCAAGCGACATCAGGCAGACCGGAATCCTGAAAAAGGCGGCGGAGACGTTCGACATATCTCTCGTTGACCATATCATCATCGCAGATGACAGCTTCTACAGTTTTGCCGACGAGCGCACGGAAGTTATGCACTGACGGGAAAATGTTGTATCTTAGCGGTATCAAAACTTACTGTCATGGAAATCATCAATCTCGGAGAACAGAATTCTATCCTCAACAGGTTCATTGCACAGATGCGGGACAGGACTGTGCAGAAAGACAGCATGCGGTTCCGGGCCAACCTGGAGCGTGTGGGAGCTATCTTCGCCTATGAAATAAGCAAAAGGCTGCACTATTCGGAAAAGAAGGTCGTGACGCCGCTGGGCATCGCGGATGTCAGCACACATGATGACCAGGTAGTGGTCGCCACCATATTGAGGGCCGGACTCCCTCTGCACAAGGGGATACTTGATTTCTTCGATGACGCCCAGAATGCTTTTGTGGCCGCCTACAGGAAATATGACAAGGGGGATGATTTCCATATCAACATAGAATATGTGACCGCTCCCGACCTTAACGGGAAAGTCCTTATCCTGGCTGATACCATGCTGGCTACCGGGGCTTCCCTGGAGCTGGCATACAACAGGCTTCTTGAGGACGGCACGCCGTCTTATACTCATCTCGTGTGTCCTGTGGCCAGTGTATATGCTGTGGAATATCTCCAGAAATATCTCCCTGGCGAGGGCATCACCCTGTGGATGGCCACGCAGGATGAAGAGCTCACCAGCCATTCGTATATCGTTCCGGGGCTCGGCGATGCTGGCGACCTGGCCTACGGCGATAAAAAATAGCCCCTGCGGGAACGGGATCCCTTCCGTATGGGGCATGGACAAAATCAGGCGAATGCCATAAAAAAGGGAGGTCTCAGACCTCCCATATTCCTCCTTTTCCGAACAGATGTTTCTCTACCTTGCCCATAAGGTGGCATCTGTATATCAGGTCAATGTTCGTATATCTGTTCCTCATGAACGGTATGCAGCGGAAAGTATCCCGCAGGTGCTCCCTGCTCACCCCTATCATTTCCGGCCTGTACGGCGCTCCGACCCTGCGAAGCGAATCCTCTATCTTCCACAGCGGGATGATCTGGGCGGAGATGCGCTGCTTGAGCTGAGGCCATGCCGCTGCTATCCTCTCGAACTCTTTCCTCAGTTGATGTGCGTCTATGTATTTGCCCCTGCTCTCGGTAAGGCCCCTTTCCAGGTGTCCTGGTTTCCCCTTGAAGATCTGCCGTATGTACTCTTCCATCTTTTCCCATGACGGCCATGCGTTTACGCATGCGTCTATGTCTATGTTCTGGATGTCCTGTTTGAGAAGGTATTCGAGGCAGGCGGTGGAGACCATGGTCCCTATGGCCACCTTGAAGCCGTGCGATACATGTTTCCCGTTGATGCACAGGCCTTCCATGTCCCAGAAATGGCTGAACTGGTGCTCTGTTCCGGAGGCCGGTCTGCTTGAGTTGATGGCCTGCATGGCGAATCCGCTCATTATCAGTCCGTCCGCGAGATGGCCTGTGGCCTGCACATTGCCTGCGAGTATGGCGTCAGGGTCTCTGAGAGCCTCCCTGATCCTGTCCTGGACAAGCCCGAATGCGTATTTGTCCAGCTTTTCCTCGCCGGCGGCGTCAGCCAGCATCCAGTCTGCCCCGGCAGGTATCTTTGCCAGGAGGTCTGCATATCCGGAGGCCGCCAGTTCCTTCGGCGCGAGGGCGGCTACTTCAGGGTCAAAGACAATCCCGGCAGGTGCCGGGCAGTCGAATGTCTGCTTGTTGCCCTGGTAGGTGATAGATGCTCCGTAGGCGGTGTACCCGTCCATGGAAGCTGCGGTACCTACTATCATGTATTTCCGTCCGAGATGGTGGGAGGAGAGTTTGCAAAGGTCGTTGATCACACCGGACCCCACTGCGACAGGAACCGCATCCACAGTCTTGAGATAGTCCTCGAGCTCTGTCAGGTATCCCCATTCCGCATAGAGATCCGGGTCGCCGAACACAAATTTACCCTCAATCGCGATTCCGTTCTCTTCCAGGTCCTTCTCGACTCTTTTTCCTGCAGCTTCGTACGTGTTCGTATCTGCCACCAGTATGGCTTTCCTGCCTGGAAACAGTTCGTTGAAAACCTCATGGCTCGACTCAATGGCTCCGATGCCGATTCTTGCCGCCTTGGTGTCTGATGTTCTTTTCAAAATCTCTCCTAAGCTTTCCATTTTCTATGTCTAAATTTTCATTTGATTCTTTTTCTTGTGACAAAGATAGTAAAATTTTTCATTTTGCATGAATTTATCGTGTTTTAATTTTGTTTCAAGATAATTTTTTATGACTAACTGGTTCCTGTATAATTCCCTTTACAGTTTCAATCGTGTTCTTTCGGAGTGATGTTCCTGATTATTGTTCCGCCATTCTCCATGGCTTCCCGATCGGGCGGACATGGTCTTGCCGTGCAGAATGTCAATGCTTGCAGTCAAATTTTTCGTGAGGTTTGGATGCGGAGTATGTTATGGGGCATATTTAAACTTGATTAAAGAAAGCATGGCGATTTTTATTTCTTTTCCATTGTCTGTGTTGTTCTTTCAGTTTTGAACTTAAAATTAGCGATTTCTTTTTGTTCTTGAATAAAATATTTTCAAAAAGTTTCGTTTTTGATTTTATTCTTCATATTTTCGCATTTGGATAATCAAGTCTGTTATGGATTCTTTTTATATTATAGGAGTGGATTTCGGTTCCGACTCCGTCCGTGCCCTGCTCGTTGATGCCGGGAACGGCCAGGAAGTCGCTGAATCCGAATTCCGTTACCCCAGATGGGGAGAGGGCAGGTACACCGATGTGGCCTCGTCCTGCTTCAGGCAGCACCCCCTGGATTTTCTGGAAGGCCTTGAGCATGTGCTGAAGGACGTGGTTTCAAAGTGCCCGGACCCCGGGCGGGTCAGGGCTGTGGGGGTGGATACCACCTCGAGCACGCCGTGCCTTGTGGACCGGAGCGGCATGCCGCTGTCGCTCAAGCCGGAATATGCTGATGACAGGGATGCCATGTTCGTACTGTGGAAAGACCATACGGCTGTGGCCGAGTCCGGCCTGATCACGGATGCAGTCCGCAGGAGCGGCGCCGGCTATATGAAATATTGCGGAGGATACTATTCCGCCGAATGTTACTGGTCCAAGATAATGCATATAATGAAGGGTTCCGCCCGCCTGCGCGAGAGCGCATGGACAGCAGTGGAGCTGTGCGACTGGATACCTGCTGTCCTTACCGGATGCAGGGACATCTCCGCAATGAAGGTCGGCCGGTGCGCCGCCGGCTCGAAGATGATGTGGGCGGAGGACTGGGGCGGATTCCCTCCTGCGGAGTTCTTCGCCGCAATGGATGCGGCTACGGGAAGGGTGGCCTCGAACCTCCCTGCGTCTGTGGCCGGAAATACCGTCCCTGCCGGCAGGCTGTGCGGCGAATGGGCAGAGAAGACCGGCCTGGGTGAGGATGTGGTTGTCTGCACCGGCTGCATAGACGCCCATGCGGGGGCTGTCGGTGCGGGTATAGCATATGGTACGATGGTGCTCAACCTCGGCACTTCCGCCTGCCACATGGCGGTCATGCCTGCGGAGGAGATGAAGGGAAGGCAGATAGAAGGCATATTCGGGCAGGTGGACGGCTCCATCATCCCTGGCATGATCGGGTTCGAGTCCGGGATGTCGGCTTTCGGGGATATTTTCGCATGGCTCAAGAGGCTGCTCAGCTGGCCGCTGGATACCTTCGGCAAGATGTCCGGGAGCGGAGAGGTGCATAAATTCTGCGCCGACGCTGAAAACAGGATGCTGGGCCTTCTGGGAGAATGTGCGGGGAAGATACAGGCGGCCGCGGATGCGCCTGTGGCCACCGACCATTTCAACGGCAGGCGCAGCCCTGACCCGAGGCCGGGCCTGAAGGCAGCGGTGGCGGGGCTTTCCCTTGCGGATTCCGCACCGGAGTTCTACTATGCGCTTTCCGAGGCGGCGGCTTTCGCCACGAGGGCTGTCATAGAGCATCTTGTAGACGGGGGAGTGGCGGTAGAGGATATGGTCGCTGTCGGAGGCATAGCGCTTAAGTCCCCTTTCATAATGCAGATGCTCGCCAATGTCACCGGGAAGCCTATCAAGGTTTCCGGCAGCAGCCTGCCTTGCGCCCTGGGCGCCGCTGTGAATGCCGCAGTGGCATCCGGCATATATGCATCCGTCCCTGAGGCGCAGAGCCGCATGTGTCCGCCGTGCCGCACGGAATACACCCCTGACGGAAATTCCGCACCGGTTCTTGACGCCAGGTACAGGCGGTACATATCATTGGGTTCGTTCATGGATCATTTTTATGTTTAAACCAATGGCCGCAAAGGAAATCCACAGCAAAAGAAGGCTGTTCATCGTGGCGACGATATTCATCGCCATCATCTGCAACTATCTCGACAGGCAGCTGCTATCTATTCTCAAGCCCGAGATACTTGACTATTTTTCAATCGGCGACATGGAATACGCGTGGATAGTGAACGTGTTCCTCATCTGCTATGCCGTTATGTACCCTGTGTCCGGCATCCTTGTAGACAGGTTCGGTCCGAAGCCGGTAATGTTCGCGGGGATTGTCGCATGGTCGCTGGCATGTATCGGCGGTGGTCTGGCCAATGATGTCGTCCTCTTTACCGTATGCCGCGGCATACTCGGCCTTGCGGAGCCTACCATATTCGCCGGGCAGATCGTGGCCGTCACCGTATGGTTCGAGAAGCGCCACAGGGCAACGGCCAACAGCCTGTGTACCACCGGCGGCTCCCTCGGGACGGTGATAGCTCCTTTAGTGATAGCATGGATCTCGAGGTACCTGCCGTGGCATGAGGTGTTCATCGTCTCCGGTGTCGCAGGGCTCGTGATTGCCCTGATATGGCTTTTCGTATACAGGAACCCTTCTCCTGACGTGCTCGCGGTGACTATGGACCGTGACGCGGAGGCCGGACCTGCTGCGGAGGAGCCGTATTTCACATGGAAAGGGCTCTGGGGCACCAGAAGCCTCTGGGGAGTGCTCCTCATCAGGATGATAAGCGACCCTGTATGGTATTTCTGCTGTTTCTGGCTGCCCGGCTATCTGAGGCAGATGGGACAGATGCAGGGGCTGAGCCACCAGGAGACACTGGATATGATACAGTATATCGGCGGAGTGCCTTTCCTTTTCGGGGCCATCGGCGGGATACTCTCCTCCGTCTGGTCCGACCATCTGGTAAAGAAGGGGATGCCGGCGCTCAAGGCCCGCAAGGTCATGATGATAAGCATTTCGTTCGTGGCCCCTCTGTGCATCGCGGTCCCGTATGTCAGCCAGTGCGCATCGATACCTTTTGACGGCAGGATACTGCTTGTCGTTGCCATATTCAGCCTTATCGCGATAATGTGCCTGAGCTGGCTCTACACCATCTGCGTGGTGATAGCGGAGGCGTTCCCTGTGAAGAATGTGGCCAGCGTCGTCGGAATAACGGCCGGTGCCGGAGCGGTGGGAGGTGCCGTATTCAACATTTTCATAGGCTCGCTGCTCGCCCATATGGGCAATCTCCTTTTCGCCGTAATGGGCGTCATGCACCTTATCTCGTCCCTGATCTTGTGGAAGATGGTCAGGAAAGAGACAGTCAAATAATACGGGACAATTTTCAGGAACCGGGAAAATCAAATTAAATACTGATATTATGGACAAGACAATAATTGAACCTCAACGCAGCATCAGGGTCAAGTGCGAGACTGATGTCCTTGTGGTCGGAGGAGGACCGGCCGGTATAATGGCGGCATGTGCAGCCGCAAGGAAAGGTGTGAAGGTAATGCTGATAGAGAACAGGGGCTATCTCGGAGGGAACATGACAATAGGCCTGCCTATACTGGGCTTCCTCGGCAGGAAGGGCAACCAGATAATCAAGGGCCTGCCGCAGAAGTTCATCGACAGGCTTGAGGCCAGGGGCGCCGCCTGCGCTCACAAGCCGTGCCGTCTGCATGTGAGCCTTACCATCATCGATCCGGAAGCTGTCAAGTCCGAGGCGCTGGACATGCTGCGGGAAGCCGGGGTGGATATACTGATGTATGTATTCTGTGCCGGTGCGATAAAGGACGGAGATGCGCTTAAAGGGGTGATAATCGAGAGCAAGGAGGGCCGCGAGGCCATTCTTGCGAAGACCGTGATCGACTGCACCGGAGACGGGGATGTCGCCTTCCGCTCCGGCGTCGAGTGCCGCAAGGGCGACTCCGACGGAGGGATGCAGCCTCCTACACTGATGTTTTCGATGAAGGGTGTGGATGTCCCTGCCCTGAGGGATGCCATAGTTAACCACAGCGACGAGTTCGATATGGACACCATGCCTCCGGAGCAGTTCAGGGAAGGGAAATTCATTACCGTCGGCTTCAGGAAGCAGATACTCCGGGCCAGGGCCGCCGGATATTCTATCCCGGTGGCGAGGACCATCCTCATCACGGGGATTGCGGATGACGAGATTTGGGTCAACATGACACGTGTAAACGGAACGGACTCCACCTCGCCGGACAGCTACACCAGGGGCGAAATGCTTGCCATAGAACAGATCCCGGAGATCCGCAGGTATCTCCAGGACTATATACCTGGTTTCAGGAACGCCTGGATCGACAGGGTGGCTCCTTTCATGGGAATCAGGGAGAGCCGCGTCATTGTGGGGAAATACGTCCTTACGGCGGACGACATACTCTCCTGCAGGCATTTCGATGATGCGATAGGTGTTGCGAGCTATCCTGTGGACATACACCACAGTGTAGGAGACGACTGTACTATGCACTGGTGCGAGGACTGCTATGACCTCCCGTACAGGATGCTTGTCCCGGAAAAGGTCGGCAACCTGCTGGTGGCAGGGCGGTGTGCCTCCATGACACATGAGGCAATGGCCTCTGCAAGGGTCATGTCCACATGCATGGCTATGGGAGAGGCTGCGGGCCGGGCTGCCGGAATCGCAATCCTGGACGGCGTCCCGGTATCTGAGGTGGATGTGAAGAAACTGCAGCGTGAACTTGTTGATACCGGGGCGTATCTGCGGCCCTGAAGGAATTGTAAGAAAATTTTATACACCATTATAATATTATTTGGATACGTTTGTCCGATTTACATTAAAATCACTTTATGAAAAATAAACTCATGGTTTTTGCCGCCCTCGCGGCACTGCTCGCCGCCTCCGGGGTCTGCGAAGCAAAAGACAGGACAGTGCACAGGGTCATGACCTGCAATATCAGGGTGACCGGCCTTGAAGCTGATGAAGGCCATCCCGGCCGTCCGTGGAATGAGAGGAAAGACATCTGCCTCGATGTGATAAAGTCCTATGATGCGGACATAATATGCATGCAGGAGGTGGTATATGATTCAGACGCCTTCATGGAGGAGAACCTGAAGGAGTACTTCGCGTTCGGTTTTCCGGGACCTGAAATGGACCCGTACACCGAAGGGTACCACAATATCGCCAAGAACGTGATATTCTTCCGTAAATCACGTTACGAGTTTGTCTCTTCCGGTTCCTACTGGCTGTCCGAGACACCTCTGATTGCCGGCAGCTGCTCCTGGAACACGAACAGGGCGAGGCACTGCAACTGGGTGCGCATCCGCGACAGGAAGACCGGAGCCGAGTTCCGCGTCATGAACGTGCATCTCGACCACAAGTCGGAGGAGGCCAAGCGCAACCAGTCTATGATGATAGCCGCGGAGGCTGGCCAGTATCTGGAGGACTTCCCGCAGATACTGTGCGGCGACTTCAATTCCGGCAAGACACAGCCTGCCGTCACGACCCTTGTGGGGGCCGGATGGGATGACGTGTATTCCGGCCTGCATGAGGGGGAGGCGGACCAGCTCACCTGCCATCTTTTCCAGGGAGCGGAATACAAGCCGAAGAATCCAGGCAAGAGGATAGACTTCATATTCACCAAAGGCCCTGTGGAACCCCTGTCCTCGTCGATAGTCAAGGACAGCAGGGACGGGATTTACCCGAGCGACCACTATTTCCTTGTCGCGGACCTGAGGATCAACCCTGAAAACGAATAGGAGGCAAGCTGTCATGAAAAGGATTTTAAGGAGCGTCCTCCTTCTCGCCGCCGTCTCGTTTGCCCTGCCGCTCGGAGCGCAGTCAGTCAGGGACGAAATCTTCGCCTGCCCGGAAAAGTCAGGCAACATATATTACAATTATTACTATGTCCCGCAGGACTACACCCCGGCGCCGGAAGGCTACGAGCCTTTCTATATAAGCCATTACGGCAGGCACGGGTCGAGGTGGCTCACAAGCGCCTCTTATTACAATGAGGTAAAGGAGGTCTTCGATGCCGCCTCCGCAGAGGGTGTCCTCACGCCTTTCGGCGAGGATGTTTACAAACGGGTGCAGGCCGTGTATGATGACGGCATATACCGCTATGGTACACTTTCCCCTCTGGGCGCGGAACAGCACAGGGAGATTGCTTCAAGGATGTACGCCTCGTTCCCAGGGGTATTCCGCAGCGGGGCTACGATAGAGGCCGTATCCACCGTAGTGCCGCGCTGCATCCTCAGCATGGCGTCTTTCTGCGAGCGTCTCAAGGAACTGGAGCCGGCCCTGTCGATAAGCAGGGAGGCAAGTCCGCGCACTACAAGATACCTCAACTGTTATGATTCTTCCACCCATCCGGAACTGAGCGATGATTTCCGGGCTTACAGGAGTTCAGACGCCCCGTGGAGGAAGGAGTATGATGCGGCAGCTGAAAAATATGTCCCGGTGGAGCGTGTTATAGGCCTGCTGTTCTCCGACAGGAAGTTCACAGGGGGAATCGATGCCGTAGAGCTGGTCATCAATCTGTACCTTTTCGCGTCCGATATGCAGGATCTCGACCTGGGCATATCGTTCTACGACCTGTTCACCCCGGATGAACTTTACCGTCTCAGCGTATACGAGAATTACCGCTATTTCGTGACCAACGGCCCGTCATCGATAAACAGGGGCTTCCCGGAATATTATGGAAAACTTATCCTGGAGGACATTGTATTCAAGGCAGACAGGGCCCTCCAGGCCGGTACACCATGTGCAGACCTGCGTTTCGGCCACGACACCAATGTCATGCCTCTGCTGACTATGCTGCAGTTCACGGAATACAGCGGCTACGACAGGGACGAAAGGGACATGGAGGCTGTCGCCGAGGACTGGACGCTGTATGAGCTCAGCCCTATGGCGGCTAATATACAGATAATATTCTACCGTAACAGTCAGTCTTCCGGGGAGGACGGCATTCTTGTCAGGATGATGCACAACGAGAAGGAGATGCATCTGCCGCTGGAGCCTGTGTCCGGCCCGTATTACAGGTGGAGCGACGTGAGGAAGTTCTACATGGACTATATGGATTCCCTCAAGGACCCTTCCGGAAAGGCTGACTGAAGACCGGATTGCCTCCTGACTCCGGCGGACAGACTTAAATAAAAGAATGTTTGGAAAAATCCAAAACTGTTTCTTATAATTGCAGTTGTTTTTAAATTCGTTCGTTATGTTGAAACCAGGGGACAGGATGCCTGAGTTCGAGGTCACCGACCAGGACGGCAATGTGGTGAAGTCTTCAGACCTGATAGGGAAGAGGACAATAATCTATTTTTATCCGAAGGACAATACCCCTGGCTGCACTGCCGAGGCATGCAGCCTGAGGGACAATTATGACGCCCTCGTGGCGGCAGGGTACAATGTGGTGGGTGTGAGCAAGGACAGCGAGGCCTCCCACAGGAAGTTCATCGGGAAGTATTCGCTCCCGTTCACCCTGCTTTCCGACAGCTCCACTAAGATGCTCCAGGATTTCGGGGCATGGGGAGAGAAGAAGATGTACGGGAAGACCACAATGGGGACTCTCCGCCGCACGTTCATCTTCTCGGAGGAAGGTATTCTCGAAAGGGTGATAGAGAAGGTGGATACCAAGAACCACGCTGCCCAGATACTGCTCTGATAAACAGGGGGTGGAATGAGGGTCCTGTTTGATTACCAGAAGTTTTCTTCGCAGAGGGCCGGTGGCATAACACGGTATTTTGCGGAGCTTTTCAGCCATTTTTCCCCGGAGGTGGAGCCTGTCGTCTCGCTTAAGTTCAACAGGAACATGTATATCTCCGGGGCGGACGGGCTGTTCCTGAGGAATGTCACCGACTACGATTTCCGTTTCCGTGGCAGGAAAGTCGCCCTGGCGGCCGTGGAGAGAATAAACAGGGCGTATTCTAAATATGATATCAGACACCAGGACTATGACATCCTGCATCCCACATATTACGGGTGCTATCTGTTCGACATGAAGCCGGGACGGCCTGTGGTGACCACCATACATGATATGATACAGGAGCTGTACCCGGGGGATTTCGACAGGAAGATCATCAGGGATAAGAAAAGGCATATTTTCGAGTCCGACCATATCGTGGCCGTATCGGAAAACACTAAGAAGGATATATTGGCCCTGTATCCCGGGATAGACCCTTCGAAGGTCTCGGTCATATACCACGGGACATCATTCAGGGACCTTGTGCCGGAGGGCGGGCCGTGGCCGGCCCGCTATCTGCTGCTGGTGGGCAGGCGTGACGGATACAAGAACTTCCTTCCTTTTGTCCGTGACCTGCTCCCGCTTATGGAGAAGGAGAAGGACCTGAAAATAGTATGTGCGGGGGAACCGCTCAGTTCCCATGAGGGCAGGGAGCTGGCCGGGATGGGGCTGTATGACCGTGTGTCCACCGTGAGGGCTACCGACGCCCAGCTGCTTTCCCTGTATATGAATGCGGAGGCTTTTGTTTTCCCTTCCCTGTATGAGGGGTTCGGCCTGCCTGTCCTTGAAGCATTCAGGGCAGGATGCCCGGTCTGCCTTTCAGATGCGAGCTGTTTCCCGGAGGTGGCCGGCGATGCGGCCCTGTATTTTACACCAGGGGATTCGGAGTCTGTGTGTGATGCCGTGTTCAAGTGTCTGGACAACAAGTATCTGTGTGCAAAATTAGTTGAACGCGGAAGAAAGAGGCTCGAGATGTTCGACTGGAAGTCCAGTGCAGCTGCATTGGAAAAAGTTTACAGGTCGCTGCTATGATTGTCATGCTTTTCCTGATGCGTGACAGGGGGTCAGAACATGCAGCTTATCCCGAAATTCAGTGACATCTGCCACCTTATCGGGTCGGACAGCTTGGTCTTCATGGCCGAGTTGTATTCCCTGAAATTGTCTGTGATATAGTAATGGGCGGCAGGGGAGATGTTGAAGGAGAGCCTCCATATCCTGATTACGATCCTGGCTCCGAGGTCTGCAGAAAGGTAGAAGTCGTGCGGTGTCACGATGCCGGTCTCGTAGTAGCGGTCCCGTCCCGACGGGTAGGGCACAATCTGTGTGCTGTCGTCCCCGAAGATGTATCCTGGCGTGAGGCCGCAGTAGAGCTCGAACCTTGATACGAGGTTGGCGAGGAAGGTCAGGAACCCGGTTGTGGCCCCTTCGGCGATGTCCCTCCCGAAGCTGTCATCGTCATAGTAGTAATCGTATCTTCCGATGTCTCCTGCGAAATCCTCTATGCTGCTGCCTATGGCAGTTTTCGAGGCTTCCACATACTGGTCTTCATATCCCCATATCCTGGTCCTCCATGCGAATGCCACAGGGATGCCTGCAGAGTGGCTGATGCCTACATTGTCAGGCATATAGCACGCACCGACCCTGAACCCTATCCTGTGCCTGTAGAACCGTGCATAGCTGACGTCTATCCTTGCTCCCGGGCCTTCGCCGCTCCTGAAGTCGCTCTGGAACCCCACGCTTGCCTCAAAGTCATTCCGGAAACTGTCGGGATTGAAGTACTGGGCTGATACAGTAATGGCTGGGACTATGGCCAGGACTGCAAGTATCAGGTATTTTTTCATCGTCAAATCATATTGATGCCGGCTTCGCCTTTCTCCTTGACGGCCGTCCGATAAGCTGGATGTCGATGTTCTCTATCCTGTATCCCTTGAACTTCCTGCGCAGCAGGTGGCGCTCCACGATGGATAGCAGCTCTTCGTCTACGACATCCTTGAACTCATGGTTCTCGCAGTCGTAGATGTGCATGTGCTTGAATGTGTTGACATCGAAGTACATCTTGTTGTTGGAGCTGAGCCTGTGGTCGTATATCCCGAGCAGGGCCAGATGTGAAAGGATGTTGTATACCGACGCCACTGTAACCTTGGTGGTGCCGCTTTCCCTGATTTCTTCGGTGACCATGTCGGCTGACGCATGCCCGAGCTTCATCATCGCCTCGTGCACGGCAAGCCTCTGCGGGGTCGCTTTCAGACCGTGCCTCTTGAGGTCGTTTTTGAACTTTTCTATGTTTGTATTTTTCGAATTGGTCATATATTTGCAAATCGGATTGCGCAAAATTAGGAATATTTTGCTCCTGTACCAAATAAAATTGAAATATTCAAATTTAGAAACAGCTTTCCACGGTAGTTAACGTGAATTACCTTTGGGGGAGCAGGTTTTTGTCCTGCGACAGGTCTCCCGGCGAGGTCGCGAGCGGTGAGCAGAGATGGGGGTGACGCCCCTTGACAAGAAGCTGTCGCGAAGTGACTGGGAATCAGATAGATATGAATTGTTATTCAGACTGGCCGAAGGGAATGGAGAAATCTGTAGGGAAGAATGGCCATTTCCTCGGCCGGTGCTCTGGATGACAAAAGGCTACACCGGATAACGGATTTCGGTATTAAGGGGTAAAGTATTGATTTTTAATAAGATAGTTAAACTTTAATTTTGTCGGACTGACATTGGTTATGGATATTGACAGCAAGAAATTCAGAGAATACCGTGCGTTTGCCATTGTTACCGGGGCCGCCTCCGGCATGGGCAGGCTGTATGCCGAAAGGCTGGCGCTGATGGGGTACAGCCTGGTGATAGTTGATATAAACGCTGCAAAGCTCGAGGATACGGCCGACCGGTTGAGGAATATGGTCGCCGGACTGTCCGACTGGAGGATTCCGTACAAGTCATCCTTTTCAGTCCTGCCTCTGGTACAGGACCTTTCACGGCAGGATGCTGCGGAGAAGGTGCATTTGTTCACCATGCAGCATGGATGCGAGGTGGAGGTGCTTGTGAACAATGCGGGACTTTTCTATTACCAGGGGATAGCCCAGACCTCCCCGGCGGCCCTGTCGAGGATGGTGATGGTGCACAACTATACCCCTCTGCTTCTTTGCCGCGCTTTTGTACCCGGGATGCTTTCGAGGGGATGCGGATACGTCCTCAATGTGTCGTCCCTCGCCGCATGGATACCGTGGCCCGGCCTGGGGATGTATGCCTCTACCAAACGCTTCGTGAAGGATTTCTCCCGGGCCCTCCGGGTGGAATGCCGCGGGACAGGCGTCAGTGTGACCAATGCGTATTTCGGGGCTGTTGATACCCCGCTTTTCAATCTTAAGCCGTCTTACCGCAGGCTTGCAAGGAACCTCAGGGTGATGATTCCTGCTGAAAAGGCTGTGGAGAAGGCCCTGGAGGCTACATTCAGGAGGAGGAAAGGCACGATGCCTGGTTTCCTCAACCATATTTTCAAGCCGCTTGTAGCCGTGCTGCCGGATCCTGTGCTTGCCTGGATATACAGACTTCTGTCACCTATAAGGATGGATGTTTGATAAAAACCACTATATTTGCAGGCTGAACAGATTGATATTATCATATTTATGGCAAGAGAAATAAAATTCTCCCTGGTTTACAGGGACATGTGGCAGTCTTCGGGCAAGTATGTCCCGACTGTCAGCCAGCTCAAGGAAGTGGCTCCGGCTATCATCGAAATGGGGTGCTTCGACAGGGTCGAGACCAACGGTGGTGCGTTCGAGCAGGTGAACCTCCTTTTCGGGGAGAACCCGAATAGGGCCGTGCGCGAGTGGACCGCGCCTTTCAATAAGGCCGGAATCCAGACCCACATGCTGGAGAGGGGCCTTAACGCGCTCAGGATGAACCCGGTGCCGGCCGATGTCCGTGAGCTCATGTACAAGGTGAAATGCAAGCAGGGGACCAACATCTCACGTTCTTTCTGCGGTCTGAATGACCACAGGAACCTCCGCCTTTCAGTGGAGTATGCGAAGAAGGGCGGAATGATTTCGCAGGTGGCCCTTTCCATCACGAATTCCCCTATCCATACTGTGGAATATTATATGGGCATCGTCGACAAGGTGGTCGAGTACGGCTGCGACGAGATCTGCCTCAAGGACATGGCCGGAATCGGACGTCCGACTTTCCTCGGCCGGCTTACTGCGTCAATAAAGAAGAAATACCCTCATATAAAGGTACAGTACCACGGCCACACCGGCCCCGGGTTCTCTCCTGCTTCGATGCTCGAGGTCGCCCGCGCCGGCGCCGACTATCTGGATGTGGCTGTCGAGCCTCTTTCATGGGGCAAGGTGCATCCGGATGTGATCACCATCCGCGAGATGATGAAGGCGGACGGGTTCAAGGTCAAGGACCTGAACATGAATGCATATATGGAGGTGCGCCGTCTTACCCAGAAGTTCATAGACGACTTCCTCGGATACTGGATTGACCCTAACAACTCGCATATGAGCTCGCTTCTGGTGGGCTGCGGCCTTCCTGGCGGCATGATGGGCTCGATGATGGCGGACCTGAAAGGTTTCCACGGAGCTATCAACGCTTCACTGCGCGCCCAGGGCAAGAAGGAGCTTACTCTTGACGAGCTGATGGTGATGCTGTTCCAGGAGGTCGAGTACGTATGGCCTCGCCTGGGCTATCCGCCACTTGTGACACCGTTCAGCCAGTATGTCAAGAATACGGCTCTGATGAACCTCATGAACATCCTCAAGGGGCAGCCGAGATGGACCACCATCGACAAGGACACGTGGAACATGATTCTCGGCAAGATGGGCCGTCTCCCTGGCGAGCTGGCTCCGGAGCTTGTGGAGCTCGCCAAGAGCAAGGGCCTGGAGTTCTATACCGGAAATCCTCAGGATGCGTTCCCGGACGAGCTGGACAAGTACCGCCAGATGATGACAGAGGAAGGCTGGGACTTCGGGGAGGACGACGAGGAACTCTTTGAGTTCGCCATGCACGAAAGGCAGTACCGCGACTACAAGAGCGGCATAGCCAAGGAGCGTTTCAAGAAAGACCTCGAGGCTGCGAAAGAAAAGGCTGGAGCGCCTGTAGTCATCACACGTCCTGTGGTGGAAGTGCCGAAGTATGATGTGGAGAAGATTGCCGAGAAGTATCCTAAGGCTACGGCAGTGCAGGCTCCGGTGAAGGGCCAGCTGATCTGGCAGGTGGATGTGGATGATGTTTCCACTGCCCCGGTGGTCGGGACTGAGGTCGAGGCCGGAAAGGCGATGAGCTATGTCCAGACTTATTACGGGATGGAGGAAGTTGTCCCTGCAGTAAGCGGACGCATCGTGGCCATCTGCTCAAAGCAGGGAGATATGGTCGCCAAGGGCGAGGTGATCGCTTTCGTGGAATAGCTGAAAACAGATTCCAATATGAACAGGCCTGTCCCTCAGATGAAGGGACGGGCCTGTTTTTTGTATGCTCGGCATGAGTATCAGCTAACGGGTGCAAGACCCTAATGAGCCCTGATAGCGGGAATCATACAGCC
>CALVCB010000002.1 GCA_944325965.1 uncultured Bacteroidales bacterium | reverse complement strand
CTTTCGGGGAGATCTCATGTGTCCTGAAACTCACCAGGGTGCCGTCTATGTCGAAGAATATAGCCTTTATCATATTTTAACGTCTGTCCGACGAATTACTTTTAATAGTATTGTCTTAAAAACGTCAGTTCGACGAATTTATGTTTAACAATATTATATTAAAAATCAATATTTTATCATTTTTGACCGGAATCCGTCACACTGACGTTAAGGATTTCTTCCAGAAATCCTGTCTGTCTACCCCAGTCACCTGCCGGTGACAGCCCCGCCGGGGCATGCGGCTCGGCTTTGCCTCGCCGGCACCTCCGCTGCTTCGGTTTCCTCCCGGAAACCTCGCTGACGCTCCGGTGCGGCCCTGAAGGTCTTGCGACCTTTGTCTGTCTACCCCCAGTCACCTGCCGGTGACAGCCCCGCCGGGGCATGCGGCTCGGCTTTGCCTCGCCGGCACCTCCGCTGCTTCGGTTTCCTCCCGGAAACCTCGCTGACGCTCCGGTGCGGCCCTGAAGGGCCTTACTGCAGAATTCTCCTGTTCGAAGAGCTATACTTTAATCCATTCATAGTGGCCGCCCCAGATGGAGAGGAAGCGGAGGAAATCGGCGTTGGGGATGATGACACTTGCCGTGTTGTCACACGGATGGAAACTGAGCATCGGGGCATCCGTCAGGTCCCTGTCCAGGAACAGCTTCACGCGGTGTCCGTCGGGGAACAGCTCCTTCGGGGCGGCACCCGGGACAGCCTGCACGGCATGAGGATTCCCGTCACTGTCCGGGAGCATGACCGTCTGTGCACCAGTCTCCGGTACCATGTCATGGATAAGTCCCAGCGGGGATACGGACCCGGGCTGCAGCCCAAGACAGCGCTCCATCCTTTCGGCGGATGCGAAAGACATCTTGCCCTCTTTCATCATGTGCTCGAAGGAATGTATGTCGAATTCCTTGTGGCACTCGATTACCACGAGGTAGTGCCTGTTTCCCTTGTGGTTGCGGAAAAACAGGTTCTTGCAGTGAGTGGACTCTATCCCGTCCCAGTAGCCGAGGGCCTCTTCTATCGTATAGAGCGGAGGATGGGTATAGAGGGTGTACCTTATGGAGTGCCTGTCCAGGAAGGCAAGGACATCCTTTATCTTCCGGCTGCATCCGGAGGTATCGGTTGTGAGGACGGCCCTGTGTCGCTGTTCATCCATATATGCTGCCTATTTCAGGGATTTGGCATAATGCGTAGGCTCCGCCTTGTGCTTCTGCGAATGCTCGACCATGGCCGGTTTTCCCCATCTGAAGCTGTAAATTATCAGACAGATACCCGCCAGGATGAACGGTATGCTGAGAATCTGCCCCATGTTCAGGACCATGTTCTCCTCGAAGCCCACCTGCGGCTCCTTGATGAACTCTATAAGGAAGCGCATGCCGAAAAGGACGATGAAGAATATCCCCAGCAGAGTACCCCTCCTGAGCTTCGGGAGACGGTATTTGTACAGTCCCATGAGCACAAGCCCAAGTATCAGATAGCTCAGGGCCTCGTAAAGCTGGGTAGGATGCTTCGGCAGGGTCTCGCCCCTGAGGTCGAATATAAAACCCCACGGAAGGCTGGTGACATCACCGTATATTTCCGAGTTACAGAGATTTCCAAGTCTGATGAACATACCTGCGAAACATACGGGGATACACAGGTGGTCCAGCATCCAGAGCAGGTCGAAGTCATATTTCCTGCCATAATGGCGGGCATACCACCACATCGCAAGGATTATGGCAATCGTCCCTCCATGGCTGGCAAGCCCTCCTTTCCAGGGCATGAAAATCTCCCAGAACCCTTTCCAGCTCCCGAAATAATAATCCGGCTGGTAGAATATGCAGTGCCCGAGCCTCGCCCCGACTATCGTAGCGATAAGCAAAGTGAAAAGCAGCGGGTCCAGAAGGCTCAAAGGCAGCCCTTCCCTTTTGAGGAAACCTTTGAATATGAACCATCCCAGCACGAATCCGGCAAGGAAAAGCACTGAATACCAGCGGAGCACAAATCCCCCGACGTGGATAATATCGGGGTTCATGTGCCAGTGTACTACCAAAAAATCAATCATTCCGATTATTGTCTTTTTCAGCGGGTCCCCCGGCTCCGGTCCCTGACCTCCGCCCAGATGACAATACTGCGATGCCTCCCTGGCTGGACCGGAAGAAACCGCCTATATTATTCCTTTTTCGCAGTCGAGGCGAGGAAAAGCTCGTCCATCTGCACCTGGTCGATGTATGAAGGAGAGTCGATCATCACGTCGCGGCCCTGGTTGTTCTTAGGGAACGCGATATAGTCGCGGATAGTCTCCTGGCCTCCGAACAGGGCGCATACGCGGTCGAAACCGAACGCGAGCCCTCCATGAGGCGGGGCGCCGAACTTGAAGGCATTGATTATGAAGCCGAACTTGTACTGCGCATCCTCGTCAGAGAAGCCGAGCACCTCGAACATCCTCTGCTGCACAGCAGCGTCATGTATCCTGATGGACCCGCCGCCGAGTTCCGTGCCGTTGAGGACGAAGTCGTATGCGTTGGCGCAGACCTTTTCAAGGTCCTCCTTCCTGTCGCTGTAGAACAGGTCCAGATGCTCAGGCTTAGGTGCTGTGAACGGATGGTGCATGGCGTAGAAACGCTGCGTCTCGTCATCCCACTCGAGGAGAGGGAAATCCACAATCCACAGCGGGGCGAAAGTATGCGGGTCACGCAGCCCGAGCCTGTTTCCCATCTCTATGCGGAGCACGCCGAGCATGGTCTGCGTCTTCCTCTTCGGACCGCAGAGCACGAGGATAAGGTCCCCCCTGGATGCCCCCATCCTGTCAGCTATGGCCTGGAGCTGCTCCGGAGTATAGAACTTGTCTACAGAGGACTTGATGGAACCGTCCTCGTTCACCTTTATATATACAAGGCCTTTCGCTCCGACCTGCGGTCTCTTGACCCATTCTGTCAGCTCGTCCAGCTGCTTGCGGGTATAGCCTGCAAGGCCCGGTGCGCAGACCGCACCTACATACTCTACAGAATCGAATACGGAGAAACCGTGCCCCTGTACATCGGATGTGATCTCGTGTATCTTCATCCCGAAACGGATGTCCGGCTTGTCGGACCCGTAGAAGTCCATGGCATCGAACCAGCTCATCCTCGGAAGAGGGTCCGGAATGTCCACATCCAGGACATTCTTGAAAAGGGTGCGCATCATCCCCTCGAACGTGTCAAGCACATCATCCCGCTCGACAAAGGACATCTCGCAGTCTATCTGCGTGAACTCCGGCTGGCGGTCAGCCCTGAGATCCTCGTCGCGGAAGCATCTGACTATCTGGAAATAGCGGTCATACCCGGCCACCATAAGCAGCTGCTTGAAGGTCTGCGGAGACTGCGGGAGTGCATAGAACTGTCCGGGATTCATACGTGAAGGCACCACAAAATCACGTGCCCCCTCCGGAGTGGACTTGATGAGATACGGGGTCTCTATTTCGAGGAAACCTTTGCTGTCAAGATAGTTGCGTACCTCATGCGCTATCCTGTGGCGGAGTTCGAGCGCCTTCTTGAGAGGGTTCCTGCGCAGGTCGAGATACCTGTATTTCGCCCTGAGCTCCTCTCCCCCGTCGCTGACATCCTCTATAGTGAAAGGAGGCGTCTGCGCCTTGTTGAGTATCTTGATTCCAGAGAGCCTTATCTCGATGTCGCCGGTCGGCATCTTCGGGTTCTTGCTCTGGCGCTCTATCACCTCCCCTGTGGCCTGGATGACATATTCACGACCGAGCGAGCCGGCGGTCTCCACCAGGTCCGCAGGGGCGGACGCGTCCGCTACAAGCTGTGTAATCCCGTATCTGTCACGCAGGTCGACAAATGTCATCCCGCCGAGTTTCCTGGTCCTCTGCACCCACCCGGCCAGAGTGACTGTCTGCCCGGCATTCCCTATGCGGAGCTCCCCGCAAGTATGAGTCCTGTACATATATCGAAAAAATTAAAATTTACAACTGAAAAACCTGCCGGCCATCCCCTGCTGCAAAGGCTCATGCAGGCCGGCGCCACAAATCTTGCAAATTTAGTAATTTTCATGCAAGAATGGTTGCAACGAAAAAAATAATTGTCGCATCTTAACAGTCGTTCAACCTATAAAGCTATAAGACATGCGACTGAAATTAATCTTTTACGCTGCAATCCTGGCTGCCACAGTATCCTGCTCCAGGAATCTGACGCCGAGCAGCGAAATCACAGAGCAGAAATTCGATTTCAACAGCGACATTACGGCGCTGACAGTGCATGACCAGATGAATATAGTTTTCGACAGTTCTGTACCCAAAGGGGAGATTGTCATCAGGGCAAATTCAGACCTGCACAGATACGTATTTTTCCACAATCACGGCGAATCGGTAGAAATCTGGTATGACGACGGGAAAAAATCGTATGATGGCATGACCCTCGAGGCCCATGTCCCGTCAGAACAGTTCACCGAAGTAAGCGCATACGACCTTGTCACGATTACAGGCAGACCCGGGACAGAAGACTTTTCGGTATCCCTGGACGACAGTTCAGAAATGTTCTCCGACAATGTGGATTTCAATACGTTGACAGTATATTTAGACGGGCTTGCCGAAATGGTTCTCAGCGGGAAGTGCAATATCCTGGACATAACCAGCACCGGAATGAGCGAATTCATCTGCCCGGACCTGTACTGCGAACATGTAAAAGGGAATCTTTACGATATGTCAGATGTCACGGTAACTTCACCCAACGGTTTTGACGGGAATATTGACGACTCCACTTTAACCATCCTGAAACCGGATCAGGGACAAGAGTGACCTTCACCTGATTCCCTGTAATTTTTTCGGTTCATTCTTCGGTTTCGCATCCCCTGAAATAAAAATCGGAAGCGGACTTCTCGGCCGAGAAGCAGAAGTAAGTGAGTTCCGCTTCGGAGCAGACCTGCCCGTCATAGAATATCCTGGCCGTAATGAAAACGAAATTACGTTTCATCTCACGGATGCCGGCGCGGATTTCTATGGTCGTATCCGGCCCTGTAGGGACAGGCCTCTTGAATTTCATGTCAAGATGCGTTGTCATCCCGGCGCACTGCAGCTTGCGGGCCACCACCCAGGCCGCTATTTCATCCATCAGGGTTGACTGGATTCCGCCGTGCAGCGTGTGCAGCCAGCCCTGGTAATTGTCGTCAGAATGCCAGAAGGATACTATCTCATCGCCGTCCTCATAGAATTCCATCTTCAGTCCGAAGGGATTGGTCGGGGCGCATCCGAAACAGTTGTAGCCGTCCTTTACGAGACCGAGCCACGGATTTATGATTTTCTTCATTTTAAACGCATTTAAATCCAGTGCGTACAAAAATACAATTTTTCCCTGTTACTCATGCTCCGCCATGCGTTTTTCCGCAAGGGCTTCATACTTCGTCCCGGGACGTCCGTAGTTGGCATACGGGTATATGGATATGCCCCCGCGCGGAGTGAAGAAGCCTGTCACCTCTATGTATTTCGGGTCCATCAGCCGGACCAGGTCCTTCATTATCTTGTTGACGCAGTCCTCGTGGAAGTCACCGTGGTTCCTGAAGCTGAACAGATACAGTTTCAGGCTCTTGCTCTCGACCATCTTTACGTCCGGGATGTAGCTTATCCGGATTTCGGCAAAGTCAGGCTGCCCGGTTATCGGGCACAGGCTGGTGAATTCCGGGCAGTTGAACCTGACCCAGTAGTCGTTCTCCCGGTGCCTGTTCTCAAATGTCTCAAGGACCTCCGGGGCATAGTCGCTTTTGTATTCTGTCTTGCGGCCCAATGACTTCAGGCCTTCGTCTTCTCTGTTCTCCATAATAATATTATTTTGAAAATCGACATTTTATCTTTTTTGACCGGAATCCGTCATACTGACGTTAAGGATTTCCTCCGGAAATCCTGTCTGTCCCCCCCCAGTCACCTGTCGGTGACAGCCCCGGTGGGGCATACGGCTTCGCTTCGCTACGCCGGCACCTGCGCTGCTTCCGTTTCCTCCCGGAAACCTCGCTGTCGCTCCGGTGCGGCCCTGACGGGCCTTTCCATCATAATCTTCCTGTCTGTCCTCCCCCAGTCACCTGTCGGTGACAGCCCTTTGTTAAGGGGCGTCAATACCGGGCGGCAGTCAGGGAATCTGCCTGCTGTCCTCTGGAGGCAAGGTACTTTTCGAGCCCGTCCCTGCGGAGACGGCAGGCCGGACAATGGCCGCAGCCGTCGCCGGGAATGCCGTTGTAGCATGTGAGGGTCTCGTTCCTGATGACATCCAGGACACCCATTTCATCGGCAAGGGCCCAGGTCTGTGCCTTGTCTATCCACATCAGAGGCGTATGTATTATAAACTGCTCATCCATCGCAAGGTTCAATGTGACATTCAGGGATTTGATAAAAGCGTCCCTGCAGTCAGGATAGCCGCTGAAGTCCGTCTGGGAGACTCCGGTCACTATATGGCTTATACCGTGCTCCCTGGCAAGGACGGCGGCTATGCTCAGGAAGAACAGGTTACGGCCGGGCACGAATGTATTGGGGCAGGAACCTTCCGGCTTCTCCTGGTCCATCACTATATCAGGATCTGTCAATGAATTGGACCCGAGCCGCCCGATCAGAGGGACATCCATGACATGGAAGTCAACTCCGGCCTTTTCAGCCAGTTTCCCTGCAATCTCCACCTCCAGTGAATGCTTCTGCCCGTATCTGAATGTCAGTGCATGGACTTTCCCGAATCTGCGCTTCGCCCAGAAAAGGCATGTGGTGGAGTCCTGGCCCCCGCTGAATACAACCAGGGCCTCGTCTTTGTTTATCTTATTCATATATCCATGATTTTAAACGGGTTGTAAGAAATGGAGGTGTCGAAAGTATCGGCGCCTTCGTATTTCTTGACGGACTTGACGACAATATTTGTCACCGGGAGGATGACCACCTCGTATGCTGTTTTCAGGAATATCTGAAGCAGCATCATCTTGACCATCTCGTCCGCTGCAAGGCCCCAGAATGCTATCGGGAAGAACACCAGCGAATCCACAGTCTCCCCGGCGACAGAGGAGACCACAGCCCTGAGTGAGAATCGCCTGCCGTGTGACGCCACCTTCATCCTGCTCATGATATAGGCGTTTACGGTAGAGCCTGAAAGGAATGCCAGCAGGGACGCCAGCGTGACCCTCGGGGCCATGCCGAAAATATAGTCGAAATGCTCTCCGCCGTCCCAGAAGCCAGCCGCCGGCAGCACCCTGACTATCTGCGCCATGGCCACCACGAAGAAATTCATGGCGAAACCGCTCCAGATGACGAGCCGCGCCTTCCTGTACCCCCAGACTTCCACGATACAGTCATTGAGGATATAGGACACGGGGAAGATGATCACGCCTCCGGTAAGGGTGAGCATGCCGGCAGTGAATATCTTTGTTTCAAAAAGGTTGGATGCAATCAGGCATACGTTGAAAAGTATTGCCATCAGCACGAACGGGACTGACAGCGCGACGCGCTGGCGCGGGGCGGGAGGCCCCTGGATAGGTTTTTCTGTTTGCATTTTTCTTGTTTTTTAAGTGGTTACCAAGCACACTTTCCGATGTCAGCTGGACGGGGTTACAAGGCCGAGAAGGCAGGTTTCAAGTTCGTGGCGGGGAACTGCCGTAAGGCCAGGGGATGAAGGTACCGGAGAGCCGTCATATATCAGGACGCAGGGCATGGAGGCTGCCGAAGCGGCACGGGCCCCTGTCTCGGAATCCTCCACGGCCACTACCTCTTCCCTGTCAAGCCCGGATATTTCAAGCGCCCTGAGATACGGCTCAGCAGAAGGCTTTGCCTCTGTTACGTCATCGGAGGTGACTGTCCCGCAGAAAAAATCCGCAATCCCCAAATGCGACAGGCACATATCAACCTGCCTCCTTGAGGAATTGCTGACAAGGACCATCTTCACGCCGGCCTCCTCCAGACGCTCCAGAGTCCGGCAGATGCCGTCCTCCAGACCGGCGAACGATGCCAGAAACGCCTCGTACAGAGTATCTATCCTGCAGAGTATCTCTGAATGAAGGCTTTCGGAAAACCGGCCCGCATCCTCCAGGACAACGCGGATTGCATCCTCGTTGGAAAGGTTGAACCCGTCGGATTTCTCCAGGACAGCCATGTCAAGGTCATATTCGGACTTTATTGTCCCTATAATATGATCCCACAGGCTGATGGTATCAGCCACCGTGCCGTCCATGTCGAAGAAAACTCCCCTGTACCGTCCCATCATTCCCAGAAACCGAAAAAGTGATGCACAGGGCCGTGCCCCTTCCCTATCCGGTATCCGGCACCGGCCTCTATCGCCTTGCTGATGTACTCCTTGGCATTTCCCACAGCCTCGTCAAGACCGTACCCGCGTGCCAGGAAGGCGGCAACCGCCGAGGAAAGCGTACAGCCGGTGCCGTGGGTGTTGACCGTATCTATCCGTCTGGACTTCAATAAAGCAATACTGCCCGTCTCCGCATTGTAGAATACATCTGCAAGCTCGGCGCCGGACAGATGCCCCGCCTTGAGCAGCACCGACACCTTACCGTCCTGCGAAAGCCTGCGGGCACATTCCGTCAGTTCAGCCTGCGAGGTTATTTTCTCTCCGAGCAGGATCTCCGCCTCCGGGATGTTCGGGGTGATGACCCTGGCATAAGGCACGAGCACGTTCTTCAGAGTATCCACCGCATCCGGCTCCAGCAGTGGGTCCCCGGACGTGGCCACCATAACAGGGTCAAGCACTATATTCCTTATATTGTACTCCGCCAGGGTCTCTTTCACCGTGACTATCAGTTCGGAGCTGTGCAGCATCCCGATTTTTACGGCATCGGCGCCTATGTCGTCAAGCACTGACTTGATCTGCCCCCTGACAAATGAGGCAGGGACAGGAAAGACTCCTGTAACACCCTGCGTATTCTCGTCCACGACTGCCACTACGGCTGTCGCGCCGTAACACCCGCAGGCCGAAAAGGTCTTCAGGTCCGCCTGAAGGCCGGCTCCCCCGCTGGGGTCGCTGCCGGCAATGGACAAAGCTACATTGTATTTTTTCATAACCATATAACCGATTGATTGTAAATAGCCCAGGCTGTCAGATCCGCCACTGTTCCCGTCCGTATGCGCTGTTCCAGAACATCCATTCGAGCTTCACGCCTGTAAGGAAAGCCTCTGTCATCTCCTCCCGTATCCCCGGAGAGGCATTGTCCGCAAATCTGTCGCACAGATCCATGAGCTGCCCGGTCGACCCGGAGAAACCGCCGTCAGCGTAAGTCTCTATCCATCCCCTGTACGGATTGCCGTCAAGGACAGCGGTCCGGAAGATATGCATACCCACCTTCCCGTAGACGGAAAAGCACGGCAGCACAGCTGCCAGGGCCACTTCCACCGACGAGGATGTAACCTGCTTCCAAAGATGCGAAGAGCAAAGGAGACATACCGGCGATGCGGAAGCCGTCCCCGCACCGGCACCGAGAAAGGACTCGTGGAGGGACTTCTCCGCGGCAAGGTTGTCCGTCGCAAAATGCAGGAAAAGTGACATGGCCGACGGATCAGTGAAGCGTGCGGCAGCTGCGGCCATGGACCGGCCGAACTCCTTCAGATACAGAGCGTCCTGCTCTATATAATAAATGAATTTACCGTGCGGGAGGGACCCGTCGGAGAGCTCCCTGACAAAAGGGTGTTCCAGTATCCTCCTGTATACGGGCTCAGCAGCTTCCCATGCTGTGCCGCTCCACGGCATTCCGGCACCTTGAACAGTCTCCATTTCCATCAAAACCTTACCGGACAACGCAGCATCACAGCGCCTGCTTCTTATATCCGCATATCGCTACATAGTCGCCCTTGTCGAAACCGGGTTCCGGAGTCTCTACGGAACTGTCCGAATAGATAGGGTGCCTCATCAGGGTCTGGGCATACTCCAGGTCAGAGAATCCGGCTGCAAGCATCGCCTCCGCCTTTTCAGCGGTCGTCCTCCAGCAGGCCTTCGTGACCAGCTCTATCGGATACGGGTTCCTCGGGTAGACCCCTTCAAGTAGAGGATGGTCCCATGAGCCGGTGGACTTGGCCAGATTGTACAGCAGACCGTACGAGCTTTCTTTCGGTATGTCGATAAGGATGACCTTGCCGCCGTCCTTCAGTGCCTCGTAACTTTTCCCGAGGGCCTTGTCCAGGTCGGTGATATAGCCCGGACAGCCATTGTAGAGTATGGTGTCGTAGCACCCTTTGCTGGGTACATAGTCCTCCGCGGTGGTGATCTCCACTTCCATTCCCCTTGCCGTGGCTATTGAGGCCATGTCGGTCGAGGGCTCTATCCCGTCAGTTATCACAATCCCGTATTCTGTTTTCAGTATCTGTTCGAAAAGCCCGCTGCCGCAGCCGACAGACAGGATCTTCTCCCCCTTCCGGAGGAAATAGGCCACAAGGGCTACCTCGGACTCCAGGACATTCCTGTTGTCGAGGAACCATGAATCGTATTTTTCGGCGTATGAGTCGAAATTCCTGTTCATATATCTGTATTTTATTCTGCGGCCTTAAGGCGTTCGGCGTTCTCTGCAATCTGCAGCTGGTCCAGGACCTCCTGGATGTCACCGTCCATGAAAACCGGAAGGTTGTACATCGTATAGTTTATACGGTGGTCAGTCACACGGGACTGGGGGTAATTGTAGGTACGTATCTTGGCCGAGCGGTCTCCGGTCGAGACCATCGTCTTGCGCTTTGCGGAAATCTCGTTCAGGTATTTCTCGTACTCCATGTTGTACAGCCTGGTACGCAGCTCGGCAAGGGCCTTGTCGAAGTTCTTCAGCTGCGACTTCTCGTCCTGGCACTGGACCACGATCCCGGAAGGGATATGGGTAAGCCGGATGGCCGAATAGGTAGTGTTCACGGACTGTCCGCCAGGTCCTGAAGAACAGAACGTATCCTTACGTATATCATTCATGTTCAGCTCTATGTCGAACTCGTCAGCTTCAGGGAGCACAGCCACGGACGCTGCAGATGTATGCACACGGCCCTGCGTCTCTGTCTGCGGGACACGCTGCACACGGTGTACTCCGGATTCGTATTTCAGCACCCCGTACACTCCGTCGCCGATTACCTTGAAAACTATCTCCTTGAAGCCGCCCGCAGCCCCTTCGGACTGGCTGGTGACCTCCATTTTCCATCCACGCTTCTCTATGTATTTGGAATACATGCGGAACAGGTCCCCGGCAAATATGGCGGCCTCGTCACCGCCTGTACCTCCGCGGATCTCCACAATGGCGTTCTTGCTGTCCTGCGGGTCAGCCGGAATCAGAAGCAGCTTGATATTCTGCTCCATTTCAGGAAGTTTCGGTTCTATCTCGGCCATCTCCTCCTTGGCCATCTCGCGGAGCTCCTCGTCCTTCTCGTTGGCTATGATGTCCTTGGCGGCTTCATAGTCCTCTACCAGTTTCTTGTATTCCTGCCCGGCCGTAATGATAGGTGCAAGCTCCTTGTACTCCTTGTTGAGCTGCACGTATTTCTTCATGTCGGAAATCACTTCAGGGTCAGACAACTGTGCCTGGAGCGAATCATACTTGTCCTGCAGTCCCAGGATCTTGTCCAGTAATGAATTTTCTGCCATATTATTATAAAAACCTCTTTTTATTTGATCTCCTTGATATAGCACCTGCGCCTCATATAGAGCTCGTGGTCACCGTACTTGTTCCAGACGAAAGCGGCCGAATTGGTCTCTATCTGCGGGTTCGTTATGGCCCATTTCGCTCCGCATTCCCGGTATTGCCGTGCCATTATGTTATGGAACACGGACGACACCCCGGTGTTCTGCCATTTCGGTGCCGCACCGTTTATCATCAGGTCTATGGTCTCGACGTTCTTCAGGGCCTTGAGGAAATGCAGCCACCCAAACGGGAACATGGAACCCCTGGCCTTCTGCAGAGCCCCCGATATGCTCGGGAACGAGATTCCGAATGCGGCTATCTCGTTGTCCTGGTCCAGCAGGAAGCAGCACAGCCGCTTGTCCAGCAGGCCTATGGTCTGTTCCGCCTCCTCGGCTATCTCCTCATCGGTGAACGGGATGAAATTGTAGACCGCCTCTGCAAAGCTTTCGTTGTAGATCTGGAAGAACTTACGCACCAGGGCCTTGTCATGCTTAAGGGAATCGATGTCCCCCTCCACAAGCTTGTACCTTTCCATGAGGCGGTCGGCGATGGCCACCATCTTGTCCGGGAGAGGCTGGTCGGCCCTCAGCTTGTACTGGACCCAGTCACATTCCTTTTCAAATCCCAGGGCTGTAACCAGGTCATTATAATACGGGTAGTTGTAAAGGCAGTTGAACGGAGGGACATTCTCATAGCCTTCCACCAGCATGCCCTGCTTGCCTAACGTATTGTAGTACAGAGGACCGTGGATTTCATTCATGCCGTTTTCCTTCGCCCAGGCCTCGGCCGTCCCTATAAGCATTCCGGCCACCTTTATGTCGTTTATGGTGTCGAACCACCCGAACCTCGCCCGTTTCTTGCCGTAACGTTCGTTGTACCTCGGATTAATCATCCCGCAAATGCGTCCTGCCACCTCACCGTTCCCGTCAAGCACCATCCACATCCTGCGGGAGCAGTAGCTCAGGGTGGAGACCTTCGTCAAGGATTTCACCTGGTCGGAATGGAGCGCCGGCACATACTGGGGGCAGTCCCTGTACAGCTTGTCAGGAAACCGGATAAACTTCTTGAGGTCCTTTTTCGATTTGACCTCCACAATATGATAATCAGGCATAATTATCTGTAATTTAGCACAATACGAATATCCGGCAAGTCAACAGCCAACTTACCGGATGCAAAGGTAGTAAAAATTGTAATACTCCCTGCGTTCAGTTCGACAATAACGACTCCAACGCCGCCTGGGCGCAGACGCATCCGAAGACTGCGGGGATATACGAAACAGTCCCGACGAGGGACTTCTTGTTGCGGTCGTCGCACTCGACGATGGCCTCTTTCCGGGGCAGCTCCTCGGAGAACACCACCTTGAATCCTTTCCTTATGCCCATACGCCTGAGCCGCTTGCGCACGACGAAAGCCAGAGGACAGTTGAATGACTTGGATATGTCCGCAAGCCGGACCTTTGTGGCATCCGTCTTTGCTCCTGCCCCCATGGAGGACACGAGCGGGATACCCTTGTCCATGCAGTATTTTATGAGGGCCATCTTGGGCGAGAGCGTGTCAATGGCATCTACCAGAAAATCTATCCTGTAGCCGCCGAGCACGGATTCCGGGGAATCCGCTTCCAGATACTCTTTGATTACAGTGATGTCAAGCTGAGGGTTTATATCCAGCAGCCTTTCCCGCATCACATCGCATTTGGGGCGTCCGACAGTGGAGTCGAGCGCAAGGAGCTGGCGGTTCTTGTTGGTCACGGACACGTCGTCGCTGTCCATTATTATAATATGCCCTACGCCGGCACGGGCTATCATCTCGGCGGCATAGCCTCCAACACCGCCGACCCCTATGACAGCTACACAGGAGGCCGACAGCCTGTCAAGGCCCTCCTCCCCGATCAGCATTGAAGTCCTTTCTTTCCAGTTTTCCATTGTTGCAATACAGTGTTTGTCGGACAGGCCGTCCGGCTCCGGACAACGCCAAGCCCGGGATGGCAATGCCGGAGAACAAGCCCGGAACAGCAGCTACAAGCCCTTGGCCTTGGCCTCGTCCCAGATGGCGTCCATTTCTTCGAGGGACATATCGTGGAGGTCGCGGCCCTGGCGTATGGTATGCTCCTCCAGATAGGTGAAACGCCTTTTGAACTTGGCGCAGGTGCGCTCCAGCGCAGTATCCGGGTTGAGCCCGTAGAGACGCGCCGCGTTGACCACAGCGAAAAGGTAGTCCCCCAGCTCACCCTCGGCCCTGTCATACGCCTCCTTCCTTTCCTGCTCCGTGGAGGCCTTCTCCATGCAGTCCAGCTCGGCCTGGTACTCTCCGAGCTCTTCCCTGACCTTGTCCCATACATCTTCCTTCTTCTCCCAGTCGAAGCCCACACCCCGGGCCTTGTCCTGCATACGGTACGCCTTCAGGAGCGGAGGGAGGGCGTCAGGGACGCCGGAAAGGATGCGCCTGTTGCCGTCCTTCTCCCTGGCCTTGAGCATCTCCCAGTTCTGCATGACCTGGGCCGAATTCTCCACCTGTACAGATGAGAACACATGGGGATGACGGTATATAAGCTTGTCGCACAGCAGGTTGATGACATCCGCTATGTCAAACTGACCTTTCTCCTCCCCTATCTTGGAATAGAATATCACATGCAACAGGACATCTCCCAGTTCCTTGGAGATGTTCTTGCTGTCGTTCTTGAGGATTGCGTCACTGAGCTCATAGACTTCCTCAATGGTCTGCGGTCTCAGGGATTCAGATGTCTGTTCCCTGTCCCACGGGCACTTGACACGCAGCTCGTCCATTATGTCAAGGATGCGGCCGAATGCCTCCAGTTTTTCTTTTCTTGTATTCATATTTAACGTCAGTTCGACGAATTTATATTTAACAATATTATCCTAAAAATCAATATTTTATCATTTATGACCGGAATCCGTCACACTGACGTTAAGGATTTCCGGGGGAAATCCTGTCTGTCCACCCCCAGTCGCCTGTCGGCGACAGCCCCGCCGGGGCATGCGGCTCCGCTGCGCTCCGCCGGCACCTGCGCTGCTTCGGTTTCCATTCCGGAAACCTCGCTGACGCTCCGGTGCGGCCCCGAAGGGCCTTCCAACCAATTTCAAACGTCTGTCCGGCAAATTTAACTCTTTTTCCTGGAAACTGTCTTCAGGTATTCGCCGGCCTTGGCCAATGCCGGTATGATATGCGGGAAGATATATTCCTCGCCGATTTCCGCGTCCAGACCGAACTTGTGCAGCGTAGAGCGCACCTGAGGGTTCACACCTGAGAGGATGACACGAATTCCCCTCTTTTCTGTACGCTGGCAGAAGCTGCGCAGGTTTCTTATGCCTGTGGAATCCATGAAGGAGACCTTCCTCATCCGGACTATCCTGACATGGACTCCCGTCTTGCGGCCTTCCTCCAGTTCCTCAAGGCGGCTGGCAAGTCCGAAGAAGAACGGCCCGTTGATCTCGTAGACCTCTACACCTGCCGGGATGTCAAGATGCTCCGTATCGTCAAGCTGCGCAATCTCATCGTTTTCCGTGGCGGCCACGTGGTCATCGTCGAGCACCTCGATAGAGGATGTCTCCATGACACGCTTGACAAACAGCACTACAGCGAGCAGGACACCCACCTCGATAGCTACGGTCAGGTCCACAAGCACAGTCAGGAAAAACGTTATGAGCAGCACGGCCACATCGGCCCTGTCGGCCCTCAGCAAATACCGGAACGTCCTCCACTCGCTCATGTTGTAGGCCACCACGACAAGTATCGCGGCCAGGCATGACAGCGGGATATATACCGCATAAGGCATCATGAACAGATATATGAGCAGGAGTACAACGGCATGGACTATCCCCGTCACAGGAGACTTCCCTCCGTTGTTGATGCTCGCCATGGTACGGGCAAGGGCCCCGGTAGCAGGGATGCCGCCGAACATGGGAGTCACGATATTGGCTATGCCCTGCCCTATCAGTTCGGTGTTTGAGTCATGCCGGTGCCCCGTGACCCCGTCTGCAACCATCGCAGCGAGAAGGGACTCGACCGCACACAGGACGGCAATCGTGAATGCAGGCGAGACAAGCCCCTTGACCGTCTCATAGTCGAAATCCGGTGCGACGGGCTTCGGCATCGGCAGCCCTGCGGCAAGCTCCGGGAACTTTGAGCCGATGGTAGCCAGTTCCACGCCCGCGAACCTGTTCAGCAGGAGGGAAGCGGCCGTGCCGAACACCAGCGCGACCAAAGAGCCGGGTACCTTCTTGTTGAACTTGCCCCAGAATATTATGAGCAGCAGGCAGCACAGGCTCATGGCCGTCTCCGCCAGGTCAGCCGACCCTATATTCTTTATATAACATATCCATTCGGGGATGAAACCGGACGGCACCTGCACATCCAGGCCGAGGAAATCCTTCACCTGGGTGGAGAATATCGTCAATGCTATCCCGCTCGTGAACCCGACCACTATCGGATAAGGGATGAACCTGAAGATTGCACCCATACGGCACAGCCCCATCACCACCAGAATCACTCCGGCCATGATGGTGGCGATCACCAGTCCCTGCATCCCGTACTGGGCCACAATGCCGGAGACTATCACGATAAAGGCACCGGTCGGGCCGCCTATCAGGTACCTCGACCCTCCGAAGACAGAGACGAGGAAACCGGCCACGACCGCCGTAATGAGCCCCTGCTGTGGCGTGACCCCGCTGGCTATGCCGAATGCTATTGCGAGCGGCAGCGCTATGATTCCTACAATCACCCCCGCAGCCAGGTCCGATGCAAACGTGGCAGAACTGTACCTGCCTTTCCTGAACAGACTGAAAAATTTAGGTCTGAATGTTTTCCCAAGATTAAAATCCATATTCCACTTTTTCAAAAATGGCGCAAATATAAAACAATAACGCTATATTTGGGGCGGAAATCCGACATTATACCCGAAAAACAACAGAAAACCATATACCGATGAGGAAAGAGATCCATTTCGTCTCGGCAGACGAGGCTGTCAAAGCAGTGAAATCCGGAGATCATGTACATCTCAGCAGCGTAGCCTGTGCGCCCAAAGTGCTGATAGAGGCCCTGTGCAGACGCGGGGAGGCCGGCGAACTGCGGAACGTTAAAATACACCATCTCCACACCGAGGGGCAGGCCCCATACGCCGACCCGAAATTCGACGGGGTCTTTTTCCACCAGGGTTTCTTCATAGGATCCAATGTCAGGAAGAGCGTACAGAGCGGCTATTCGGACTACATCCCCGTGCTTCTGAGCGAGACCCAGAAACTTTATAGGTGCGGGGCGCTGCCGTGCGACGTGGCCATGATACAGGTGTGCCCGCCTGACAGGCACGGGTTCGTCTCCTTGGGGACTTCGGTCGATGCAACGCTCGCAGCGATAGAATGCGCAAAGACAGTGATTGCCGTAGTCAACAGGTACGTGCCGAGGGCATGGGGACAGGCGATAATCCCGATGGACATGATAGACGTTTTCGTCGAGGACAATACCCCTCTGCTCCCGGCCGAATTCCACAGGCCGGACGAAATCGAAGAGGCCATAGGGAAGAACTGCGCTGCACTGATCGAGGACGGGGCCTGCCTGCAGATGGGGATCGGGGCGATACCGAATGCCGTCCTGGAGCAGCTGGACGGGCACAAGGACCTGGGGATACACACGGAAATGTTCGCCGACGGTGTATTGAGGCTCGTTGAGAAAGGCATAATAAACGGTGCCAGGAAAGGCATCGACAAAGGAAAGATGGTATCCACGTTCGTCATGGGCTCGCCGCAGTGCTATGAATTCCTGGACGACAACCCTATGGTGGCCATGATGGACGTAGGCTACACCAACGACCCGTTCAACATAGCCAAGAACCCGAAGACCACCGCTATCAACTCCGCCCTGCAGGTCGACCTGACCGGGCAGGTCTGCGCCGACTCGCTGGGGACAAAGTTCTATTCAGGTGCAGGCGGGCAGGTGGATTTCATCTACGGGGCATCCCTCTCTGTCGGAGGCAAGGCAATAATCGCGATGCCGTCATGCACAAAGAAGGGTGAAAGCAAAATCGTCCCTGCGCTCCTGAACGGGGCAGGAGTGGTGACATCCAGGGCCCACATACACTATCTCGTGACAGAATACGGAGCTGTAGACCTCTACGGGAAATCCCTCCAGGAAAGGGCGAAACTCATCATAAGCATCGCGCATCCGGACCACAGGAACGAGCTCGACAGGGCCGCATTCGAACGGTTCGGACCGCACTACCACAATTTCAGCATATAGCGACACCAGTCAGGCCAGCCTGTTTCTAAAGACCGGAGGAGGAATCCGTCTTTCTGGCTATGTCGGAGCAGAGAGCCCCGGTAAATCTGATTACATCCTCCGGAGACACCTTGAACTGCAGGCCGCGGACTCCTGCACTTATATAGATATAAGGATAGGACATTGCGGAAGAATGGAAGAAAGTGGGGAAATGCTTTTTCATGCCCACGGGAGAACATCCTCCACGGATATATCCGGTAACAGGAAGCAGGTCCTTCATTGGGATGAGGTCGCATTTCTTGTTGCCCGACACCTTTGCGGCCGCCTTCAGATCCACCTCCGAATCCCCCGGCACCACACATACGAAATACCCTGTCCTGTCACCTCCCAGGACCAGTGTCTTGAAGACCTGCGCGAGGGGCTCCGACAGCTGTGCCGCTATATGCCCGGCCGCCAGGTCGTTCTCGTCCACTTCGTAAGGGATGAGCTCATAGCTAATCCCCGCCTTGTCAAGCAGGCGGGCTGCATTGGTCTTTACTATCTTGGACATATCGGGTCTGGATTTCTGAACATTTTCAGACTGTGAAAAAAGAAAAATGGACGTTCCCGTACTTCTTTTCCTTAACGAACCGTGGTCTGTCAGAAAAACTGTACGTGTCAGGATGCTCCAGGATGAAATACCCTCCCTCATGCAGCAGACCCTTTCCGAGCACGGCATCAGGGAGAGAAGCCAGGCTGTCCAATGCATACGGAGGGTCCGCAAATATGATATCTGCCTTTACCGTGCATATATCAAGAAAATCGAACACATTGTGCCTTACCACCTTGACGCTGCCTTCGAGACCGAGCTTCTTCACCTGCGACCTGATGAAAGAGGCATTGGCCGGAGCCATTTCGACACAGTATACCTCGGAAGCACCCCTGGACGCAAACTCTATCGAGACAGCGCCAGTGCCGCCGAAAAGGTCCAGGACAGTGAGACCGTCGAATTCATACTCGTTGTCAAGGATATTGAACAGACCCTCACGTGCAAAATCCGTTGTCGGCCGGGCACTGTAGCCCGCCGGCGGGGTAATGTTCCTTCCTTTAAGCCTTCCTCCGATTATTCTCATTGGACTACACCGTTTATATCTGTTCTACTGAAGAAAAATACCTGTACAGGGACATCTCCTGAAGTCCGGTGAGCGGGGTGCGGAAAAATATGGATGACACCTCCGGGTTGAGCTGGAATTTCTTCAGGGCCCGGAAAATGAAATACTCTGCCGTGGTGAAGTCCTGCGCGGCGAAACTGTTGCACAGCAAAAGGGTCTTGCCCTGGGCGACTGTGAGATACAGTCTTCCGTCAGCATAGGATGCCACTATCTTGTTGTATTCATTGATCCCGGAGAGATCCTTAAGCATGTAAAACTGCTCCGGCAGGACTGGACTCCTGTATCCGTCGGTTCTGAGGACAGAGTCGGAAATCACTTTTGACAGGGTCTCCCCTATCGAGTTGGAATATACCATCACGGCCCCGAACTCAGGCACGCCGACCGACTCTACGGAATCGCTGTCCGAAAGCATGACAAGGTCCGAAAGGAGCCGCCTGATGTCGGATGCGTTGAAAAAATGCCCGGGGAAAAGCCCGGCCTTGCTTGTGAACAAGGAAATGTCGACCTGGTCATATCTCTTCTGGAACTCCGGTGTTGTAAATACCTTGTCCGTGGTCTGCCATCCGGAAAAATGCGAGGAACCGTCACGGCACGACACTTTAAAAGAATATCCACTCAAGGCGACTTGAATGGATATCCTGTCTATAGCTGTTCCGGTATTTCCCGAAGAAGCCATTACTCCCAGTTTCCTGCATTATTGTTAGGAGCAGTGATACTTCCGACCTGAAGCCCCTCATAACGGCCTCTGTCCCTCATGTCGGCATCAAGATTTATCCTCAACTGGTTGTCAAGGCCTTTCAGAAGAGACCGGTATGGCATGCAGGCCTCGAACAAAGGTACATTCACACCTGAAACCTTCTTGGTCTCGGCCCGGAGGATGACAGAATCACCGCTGAACGGGATGAATGCAAGCGAATCGATGCAGAAATCCTTCCTGCTGTGGAAAAGGGTATCCTTTACAGGGATGTCGTTTTCAATCTGGAATACGAGCTTCTCCCCTTTCTCGTACATGGCCAGCATCTCCTCCGGCTTTATGCGCGGATTGCGCTTCTTCAGGGCGTTGGTGTTTGAGACAGCAACGGAATCATCCTTTGAACCAATCTGCATCACCACTTTTATATCGCCTGTATTGTAGAACAATTTCAGAGAGTCGAAAGTAGGAGAAAAATGGCCGTACTCGCTCTTGAAAGCGACCTGAAGGTCACGTATATCCTTCAGTCTCTGGATGCCGACGGCTTCGCGGCTTTCCTGGGCCTTGGTAAATCTCATAGGCGCCATTACGCTATCAACTACCAGATAGGCAAGTCCAATGATAATAAGGGGCAGCACAAGATAAGTGCCGAGTTTTTTAAGTATGTTCATCGGTTTATGGTATTTTATTTATTTCAATACAGTACCCGTTCGGGACATTTCACTCAAATCCCGGACAAAGTTAGAAATTTGATTTATGATATGCAATATAATTTTTAAATTTGCAGGCGAATTTTACAAGAGATGAACACTATCAGCCCATCCGACATAGCACGTCTGGAAAGATTAGTCCAAGACGCCCGCAAGATAGCACTGACCGCGCACATGCGGCCGGACGGAGATGCAGTAGGCAGCTGTACTGCACTGTACCATTGCCTCACAGACATGGGAAAGGATGCCGTCATCGTATTTCCGGACCCGAGTCCGGACTATCTCGGATTCATCACCGGCACCATCGACAAAGGGCGTCTGACCGATTTCGAAAGCGACCCGCAGGGAACGGCGGAGGCCTTTTCAGGATGCGACCTCATTTTCAGCCTTGACTACAATGCCTTCCACCGCTGCGGTAAGATGGAGCAGACACTTGCGGAGAGCACTGCGAAGAAAGTGCTTATCGACCATCATCTGAACCCCGACAGGGACCTCTTCGACCTTGTCTTTTCAGAAACCGGAACATCATCCACGGCAGAATACCTCTACCATATACTCCTCATGACACACAGGTACGGGGGTGACGCGAAAAAGCTCCCGGCGGCGGCCGCCGCCGCCCTCCTGACAGGGATGACCACGGACACGAACAATTTTGCGAATTCCGTATTCCCCTCTACACTCCGCATGGCCTCATCGCTGCTTGAGGCCGGTGTGGACAGGGATTCCATCATAGGTCATCTGTACCATGAATACAGGGAAGGGAGGATCCGGCTTATGGGAGAACTCCTGTCCCGGAACATGAAAATCACCCGGGACGGAGTGGCATACATAGTGCTGGACAGGCAGACAATGGAAAAATACGGACTGAAGGAAGGGGACACGGAAGGATTCGTGAACATACCCCTGAGCATAGGACGGGTAAGGATGAGCTGTCTTTTCAAAGAAGATGAAGACAGGATACGTGTGTCGCTGCGCTCAAAGAAGGGCGTCTCCGCCAACAGGTGCGCAGCCCTGTATTTCAACGGCGGGGGCCACGAGCTGGCTGCAGGAGGAAAACTTGCTGTCCCCGAGGACGTGAAATCCATCCGGGATGTAGCCGGGTATGCCGAAAGAGTGACGCACGACTTCATGAACAATAGAGAGAATATGTAAATATGCACGCCACAATCAAAAAGGCATTGGCCATTGGGATAGTTCTCGCCATGGCCCTTTCATGCTCCAAGCAGAGTCTGAAAACCGAGTGGGCCACACAGGAGGACAGCATAGACAGTTTCATACAGTCGCTCTCAACCGAAGCCGACCCGGACAACCCGGACGCACTGTATGTCCATGACGTTATATACAACGGGGGATCCAACCGCGTCATCCTGAGAGAAGGAACAGGAGACGGGCTGGCTAACGGGGGTACGGTATCTTTCTATTACACAGGATACGTGTTCGAAGGAAGCATAGACGCAGGCAACATGTTCGCCACAAACGACCAGCAGACAGCCCAGGAGTACGGGTGGGAGACAACGGACGCCTCCTATGAAATCAAGACCGTGACACTGGGCCCGGATGACGGGCTGGTTCCCGGCCTGCACAAAGGGCTGGAAGGCGTGAAGGCCGGAGAAATTTGCTACATACTTTTTTCCGGGCAGTACGGATTCGGCAAAAGGCAGGTGGGGACAATACCGGGTAATTCGGCCCTCCTGTATTCCATAAGCATAGAGAGCGTGACGAATTAATCAGCCCAACAGGCAGAACTGACATTTATTTACGTATATTTGCAGGTCAATTTTTGCAAGATGAGAAGATTTTTTAAGGTTACGGCAGCGGTCTGCGCCACAGGTGCAATCATTTCCGGATGCGCGAAAGAGGCGGACGCACCGAGAAACGAGGACGAGAAACTGTATTTCGATTCATGGATGCATGTGCACTATCCGCAGCTTGAAAAGACTGGTCTCGGCATATATGTCATACCAGAATATGAACAGGAAGCACCCGAAAGCGAAGCGGAGCCGGTGGCAGACTCTCAGTACGTATATGTCTCATACACAGCCATGGATCTGGACGGCACGATAACAGGCTATTCCGAAGCGGAGACTGCGAAGCTCATGGGTGAATACGAGGAGAAGTCGTCCGTGTACTACGGTCCCAGAATATGGACCAGAAGGTCGGGGTACCTCTATGCAGGGGTAAACGAAATGTTCTCCGGAATGGGCAAAGGGGACTCACGCAGGGCCATCATCCCGGGATGGCTGATGAGCTATGACTGGTACGGCTCCGAGGAGGAATTCATCAACAATGTCTCCGGGACAAACTCCATATATGATATAAAGGTGGTCGACCCTATAGACAACATAACGCAGTGGCAGATAGACTCACTCGGGAGGTTCTTTGCCGGCGGCTACAGGGAGCACGATTTCGGGTACATAACAGAAGATAAATTCCGCAGCTACCTGGAAAGCAACATGATATCTGAGGCCAAGGACTCCACCGACATGTACGGATTCTATTTCATAGAGATAGAGCACGGAGAGGAGCTCGAGCCCCTGGATGACGAGGAAAGCAGCGGTGATGACAGCGGAAGCACCGGGGAAGAAGACAAGTACGACTGGGAGAAGTCGCACTTCTATACCACCTCCGGGTCAAACGACACCACAATCTACATAAACTATGTAGGACGTCTGCTGAACGGGACAGTATTCGACACCAACGTCCAGCGTGTCGCTCAGGACAACGGGCTGAGCGGCGGCACATACGAGCCGGCGGCAATCCAGTGGGGAGACAGCTACTACCAGCTGCAGATGGGGGACGAAAGCTCGAGCTCAAGCATAATCCAGGGATTTGCCATGACGCTATGGAGGATGCACCCGTTCGGCAAGGCAATCGGGATATTCTACTCGAATCTGGGATACGGATACAGCGGCAGCGGATCATCCATTCCGGCCTATTCACCGCTAATGTTTGAAATAGAAATCGTTGAAAACCCTAATGATTAGGAGCGGCAGAGGATGTCAGAAAAGATAATTCCCACAGAACTGGGTACCGAAAGTACCGGCAAGCTCCTGAAAAAATATGCGATCCCGGCGATCATAGCCATGACGGCTTCATCGCTGTACAACATGATCGACAGCATCTTCATCGGCCATGGTGTAGGTGCCCTTGCAATTTCAGGACTGGCCATCACCTTCCCCCTGATGAATCTGTCGGCGGCATTCGGCACGCTGGTGGGGGTCGGAGCCTCAACGATGCTTTCTGTCCTTCTCGGCCAGAAAAACTATGAGGCGGCCAACAAGGTACTCGGCAATGTTGCCTCGCTCAACGCGATAATCGGAATCCTCTTCATGGCCGTCTCGCTGCTCTTCCTGGACCCGATCCTGTATTTCTTCGGAGCAAGTGAAAACACCATCCCGTATGCAAGGGAGTACATGCAGATAATCCTGGCCGGCAATGCGGTGACGCACATGTACCTCGGACTGAACAACGCCCTCCGGGCCTCGGGAAACCCGAAACTCGCCATGAACCTTACCGTAATGACAGTGGTACTGAATGTCATACTCGCACCCCTGTTCATATTCACATTCAAATGGGGGATCCGCGGGGCGGCGGCCGCGACAGTCATAGCACAGGTGGTGGCACTCATTGTGGTGCTCAGGTATTTCAGCGACAGGAGCAGGCTCCTGCACTTCGAGAAAGGGATTTTCCGACTCGACGTAAGGATAGCAAAGGACTCGCTTGCAATAGGCATAGCCCCGTTCCTGATGAATTCTGCCGCATGCATCGTAACACTATTCATCAACCAGCAGCTCAAGAAATACGGAGGGGACCTTGCGATAGGCGCATACGGTATAGTGAACAGGATAAGTTTCATTTTCATCATGATTGTCATGGGGCTGAACCAGGGCATGCAGCCTATAGCCGGATATAATTACGGGGCGAGAAGATATTCAAAAGTAAAAGAAGTCTTCTGGAAGACAGTGAAGTATGCCACAATGGTAACATGTTTCGGTTTCCTCATCGCAGAAATCTTCCCTAAGGCTTCAGTATCGGTATTCACACATGACAGCCAGATGATAGAGCTGGCGACAAAAGGACTGAGACTGCTTGTACTCGCATTCCCGTTCGTAGGCTTCCAGATGGTATCCTCCAATTTCTTCCAGTGCCTGGGCATGGTGAACAAGGCGATCCTGCTGTCTCTTTCAAGGCAACTCCTGTTCCTCATCCCATGCGTGTACACCCTGCCCCTGTTCTTCGGGAACAAAGGGGTATGGATGAGTTTCCCGATTGCGGATTTTGCAGCATTCATAATATCGGCTCTGCTGTATGCCGGACTTGCAAGGAAGTTCAGACGGCTCAACGACGGGGATGACCCGTCAATTCTCGGAAGCAGACTATAGAAGATACAATTTATGGAGAAGAAGATAATCATAAACGTAGGACGGCAGTTCGGCAGCGGAGGCCGTATTGTCGCACAGAAAATCGGGGACAGGCTCGGCATCAAGGTCTATGACAACGAGCTGATATCCAAGGCTGCAGAAGCAAGCGGATTCAGCCGGTACCTTTTCAGGAAGTCGGACGAGAAACGCAGCCTCTTCTCCTTCAGTTCATTCTTCAGTTCACAGAGTTTCGGACAGGCCGAGAACTATGTCAATGACAATGAGCTGTTCCGTATCCAGAGCCAGGTCATACGTGAGATAGCAGGACATGAATCTGCGGTAATCATCGGAAGGTGCGCCGATTACATCCTGAGGGACCTCGACTGTACGGTGGACGTGTTCATCTGTGCTCCCAAGGAGATACGCAGAAAGACCGTCGCGGAAAGGATAGGCTCCACTCCGGAAAAGGCGGAAGAGGTAATGAACCGGACCGACCGGAAGAGGGAGACCTACTACAACTACTTCACTTTCGGGAACTGGGGTGTGGCATCCAACTATGACCTGTGCATCGATTCGTCCATCCTGGGCATTGACGGCACTGCAGACTTTATCATCGATTTTGCAAGACGGTCAGGGAAACTGTAGCAGGATGAACAAGAGGATAATCACCGGAATATCGCTGTTTGCGGCTGTAGTTGTTTTTGCAGCTGTTTCCACAGCCACACGTCAGAGGCAGAGACCGTCCACCGAACCGGAGGCTGGGACAGCGGCTCCCGTCAGCATGAATGAAACCCTCTCCAACGCCATGTCAGACATAGACACCCTTGCCGGCATGGATACCCGTATCGAGAAATTCCTGAAACAGTGGGAAATAAAAGGCGCCTCTCTGTCGGTAATGCGCAATGACTCCCTCGTATATTCCAAAGGGTACGGCTGGGCAGACGAGGAGGCAGGAGAACCCATGACACCCGGCAAGATACTGAGGATGGCGTCCGTCTCCAAGCTGATAACTGCGGCCGGTATAATGAAACTCAAGGAAAAGGGACTGATATCGCTGCAGGATACCGTATTCGGCCCTGACGGTATCCTGAATGACTCGCTGTTCACGGCCTCAATAAAATACAAGACCATGTACAATATAACCGTAGAGCAGCTTCTCCGGCATCAGGGCGGTTTTACGAACAGCCGGGGGGATCCAATGTTCTCCACACGTGACATCATACGCCAGTTCGGTCTCAGCGGACCGCCTGACCATGACACGCTCGTAAGCTGCGTTCTCAAACGCCCTCTGGGCTACAGGCCGGGCTCATGGCAGAGCTACTCAAACTTCGGATACCTGCTCCTCTCGATGATCATCGAGAAAATCAGCGGGCAGGACTACGAGACATTCATCCAGGAGAACATCCTCCACCCGGCCGGATGCTATGACATGCATATGGCAAACAACTACTACGAGCAGAAATACCCCAACGAAGTACGCTACTACATGCACGGGGGCAGCGAAAAGGTCCAGGAATACAATATGAGCGGAAGGCTGGTGGAGAGGTGCTACGGCGGGAACGACATAAATGCGCTTTCCGGCGCGGGGGCGTGGTGCGGCTCTACCGCAGAGCTGTGCAGATTCGTGGCAAGTATCGACGGTAGACCCGAGGTGCCTGACATACTGGGGTTCCCGAGCGTTTCCGAAATGACAGAGTATTTCGACTCACAGACATTCTCATTAGGATGGAACGACACAAAGCCAAACGGGGAATGGACCCGGACAGGGACGCTCACCGGAACGAGCGCACTCGTGAAGTATTTCCCTGACGGAGAATGCTGGATAATGATAACGAACACCAGCACCTGGAGGGGTCCCGGATTCACGAAATACACGGAAGGCCTGTTCAAAAAATGCAGGGAGCTTTACAGCCCCCTGCTGCCTCACAGGGACATGTTCGGGTCGTAGACCTTGATTTCGTCCCATCAAGCTTGAATGATCATTTTTCAATCTTCTTTCGAACCCGACCAGAATTTTTTCAGCTCATAATACACTATGTACATCGACAGCACAGCCAGAATCAGTATTTCCGCTATGGAATATCGGTCGATTTTAAATACATAGTCAATAACACGATCTGCGAGATAGGCCAGCACAAGAAAGCAGGCTATCTTCGCTATGATCTTTAAAATCACGTATCCAAGACTATTCTTCATATTCCCAATTCCTGCTTCCGGATCATATATGCATCATAAATTTCATCAAAAGTAACATTATCCGGAACTACTGCTGCAGACTTTGTGTTATTTCTGAAATCCTCAAGTAAAACCTCTACACCTGCGACTACACTTGATGCTGCAGCGTAAGCCACACATATTTTCCATGTCATAACTGCCCCAACTATCTTTGAACTAAGAATATAATCTACAGTACCTGATATATCAGAATCCAATAAGTATCTACCACTACTATATAAGTCTTTCCAAAATCTTCCGGACAAATGAGGATTCCATGTGGAATGTTGTGTATCCCAATATTCATATGATCCGGAAGCTACATAATAGACATAATTGAAAAATTGACGTTCAGTATTATCTGTTGTATTCCTTAAATACCTAAGGTGCAGTAATTTTAACTGATTATCAAACGAATAAGTATCGGCATATTGTTCTACTACACTAGCTATTTCATCCAAGTAATTTTTAAATATTGCAGGAACAACATCTTTACCATAAGCATTATTTACAGCTGATGATATAGACATATCATAATTAAGTATATTATTAAGGATACTGTATTGGCGACCGGACAATGACATATTTATAATATCGCCAACCCATTTATCGATATTTCCGGCTGGAGGATTCTTTTTATACGCCATGCATACAGATGTTCCGTAATTTGCCATCAGTTTTATAAACTCATCAGACTCGCTGTTTGTGCTAAGCAGTGAAGGTGTTTTGCTTATGGAGATATAATTTTTTAAGATCTCATTATGATAATATCCAATATCTGAAAGATTTTCTGGGAAAGTATCTTCATTGATGTCCCGTTGATCAGCATTTTTATTATGCATATTATCAACTTTCTGGCAGGCTGCGCATAATATGACAGACAAAATTAAAATTGATTTTTTCATTTCTTAAAATTTTAGAGTTTCATTCATAATTTCAATCTACGCAAAATAATCCTTCAGCATATAATGTTGGAGAATCGATAATCAGAGAATAATTTCCTTTATATATAGACACATCTAACACTTGGTGTGACGAAGTTATTGTGTCGTACGCAACAATTTCGCTGTTTGAATCTATAATATAGATATCCCCTTCGCATACATCAAAAAAATCTATTTCTATGGTATGTGTTTCTTCGCATAGATATGCTTTAATATCTGAAAAAAAGCTTCGATCTACAGTTGCAGATCCATGAGCATTTTTATTTATGACAATTGTTTTGATGACTTTCCTATTACCACTACTTTTGCTATAGGCATCGTAATAAAAAAAGAGACATGCTGAAAAAAGCAGCAAAAACTAAAAAGATAAACTTTTTCATAGCTTTAGTGTTTTTAAATTTCATTCAAAATTATATCGAATCAGACATAATATGCAAATAAAATCTTTCACTCTGCCAATATTTTAAATTATTCACAGTCAAGCAATTATACAAAGTGGAGTTAAGCAAATAATCTTAAGACACTGCGTATAGAGCAATAACATTTTGATTATCAACTTAATAGAATATATGAAAGTCTGATTGTGAAAATGAGAGTCCAGCTAACCCAATTCTGCCATTTTTTTACGCAAGAAAATATCAAGATTCGTTTTATTCCTGGCCATGCCCAATTTCTCCCGTATGGCACTGCTGCTGTTATAAAACGACTTTTTGTTCAGATATGAAACAATCTCTTTGCCGTTCATACCGATACAGTATAGACAGCAATATCCGATTTCCATTTCCGTAAGTCCGGACTTTTTAAGATACGATACAAAACCCGGATGTGTTATGATAAATGATAATCTCGTCGAATAGATGAACCTGTCTTTATCCTTAAGGTAATCATCAAGCGCATCAGCTGCGGAGGTTGTGAGGTTTTTTGAGACTGAAGCCGTAATGAACCTGTTCAGGACATTCAGCCTTTCCTCAATGGACATTCTCTGATTTCAGTGTCAAGTCCCGGTTATTGTCGGATCCTCTGAAGATTGGTCATCTCTTCCTATGCCCGTTCATACAGATTCCTATATAGGGCTATTTCTGATCCAAGCCTCTGCTTTTCATTTTCAAGCCTTATTTTCTCCTGTTGCTTTTTTCTGATCTTTTCCGTCTGTTTTATATATATTAGACCACCTGCTGAAACAGATGCTACAATACCGAGAATCAGCACGGCAATCCACAAATCCCGGTTCTGTATACGGTACATAGAGGACATCTTATCCTCCACATACTTTGCATCAGACTCAAAGATATTGACATCCGTCTCATCTGTGATATCCACATATCTGGATAAAGACTCATAGGCTGTCCTGTATTCCCCGGTCTTGGCAGACAGCTCCGCATCAAGCCATAAATAAATATTATCATCAAGATACGCAGAGTCGATCTGCCGATAAGCATTCAATGCATCAAGACCTTTCTCATATAACCCTGTCTCCAGGTAAACATGAGCAAGTACAATCCAGTTTATTATCGATGAATCCTTGATTTCACCGAGATAACGGTCTGTTATTAAAAGTATTGAATCAGAACAACTATCAAGCAAGGAAATCTCCAGCAAATTAGAGTAATAGCTGCTTTTTTTGGATTCTGGCAATATGCTCCAGAAAGTCCTCAAAGTATCCAGATAAATTTTTGCGTTCTCTGCCTTACCTGCTATTAAGCTGCTTCCTGAAAGCCGTAAAAGTGAATTGATATACCGTACCGTATCATTTGCAGCCTTATAATACTCTGAAGCCGAATGCAGATTTGCCAGCGATTTGCCTATATCAAAAATATAATCATATATTACTGATTTCGATGTATATAACATCCCTGCTGCAGAACAGTCCATGCAACGCTTTACGTATCTTTCCGCATTTATAAAGCTCTCCATTGCCCTTTCGTAATCCCCGAAATTCTGGTATATCCGTCCCTGATAATAATAACATTTGAGCTTATCATCTGGGGTTCCATGCCTGCAATACCACTTGACGGCAACATTTATAAGGCTGTCGTTTGAGACGTCTATATATGACTTATCAAGAGCCATGGAGTAGGTAAGAGCGAACAAAGCCTCTGACTCTCTGCTCCTGAGGCTCTCCTTTGGTATAGATTCCAAAACAGCAAGAACACTGTCCGGTCTTTCATCAATATATGAACCGGCGTCCCTGAGAATATCATCTGCTTCTATGCTGCAGCAGGCTGCGGACAGTACAGGCACGAGACCTGCAAACAATACTGTGGCAGATTAATTCATCATTGCACCCTCACAGGGACTTGTTCGGGTCGTAGGTCCGGATTTCGGATGTGCCGGACAATATGGCATACCCGTTTTCTGCCAGAGACTCCAGTTCGTTCTCCCCCGGATAAACTACCACAGGGGCAAGAAAATCCACCCTCGATATAATCTCGGATGTGATCCGGCCGCTGTACGCGATACCTCCGGTAAGGATTATCGCATCCACCTTGCCGCAGACATCGGCTGCAAGGGACGCGATGTATTTTGCTATCCCGAGGCAGTAGCCCCTGATGAAAAGGGCCTCCCGGCCTTCCGGGTCGGCATCGGCCTTCGCGACAATCGCACGGAAATCATTCGTCCCGAACCACGCTACGGCACCGCCCTTTCCGACGAGACGCTTCTTTATCTCATCCTTGGTATATTTTCCGCTGAAGCACATCTCCACGAGGGGAAAGCCAGGCAAAGAACCGGCCCTTTCGGCGCTGATAGGACCGTCTCCCCCGAGGGCATCATTGGTATCTATGACATTGCCCCCCTTGTGCAGGGTGACGGAGGTCCCGCCTCCCATATGGGCGACTATAATCGTCAGGTCCTCGTATCTGGAGCCCGTCTCCCTTGCATATTTCCTGCACATCGCCCTCGAATTCAGGGCATGGAACAGCGGCCTGCGGCTGAATTCCGGCAGACCGTATACCTTTGCTTCCGGAATCACCTCGTCGGCCATAGGAGGATCAGGGATATACGCCTTGCAGACCCGTACAATCCCGGCTGCCTTCCTCGCCGCATTCACCTCCTCGGCAAGGTCATCGGCAATGAGGGCGCTGAGATTGCACGCATGTATGCCCTCCCTGGCTTCGACAAGGGCATCGCGCATCGCCCCGGTCACCTCATATATGCCGGTCCTTATCGGTGTGATGAGCCCGCCGCGGGCCATTATAATATCTATATCGGCAAGCGGTATCTCCCTTTTTGAAAGGAACTCCGTGATGGCATCCTTCCTCATGATGTCCTGGTCCATCACGGAGTCGAACTTGGAAAGCTCTTCAACACTGTGCTCAAGGTTCTGCTCGAAGAGCTTCGCCCCGTCCACAAAATAGGCTATCTTGGTCGAAGTGGATCCTGTATTTATGGCTAAAACCGTACCTGTCATACAAGACCTATTTTGCCGACATGGCGGCGATAGCTATGGAATTGAGCTTGGTGTCTATACTGTCGGCCCTGCTTGAGAGCACACAAGGCACCTTCGCTCCTACTACCATGCCGGCCTGCTTTACATCTGCGGCGAGCTTGGAGTTGGTCTTGTAGAACACGTTTGCAGACTCGATGTTAGGGAAAAGGAGGCAGTCGGCATCTCCGGCGACAGGGCTGACGAGCTTCTTTATCTCCACAGACTCCTTGTCTACCGCTACATCAAGGGCCAGAGGCCCGTCGGCAATGCATCCCCTGATCTGTCCGCGGTCAACCTTCTTCGCGAGAATCGCAGCCTCGACACATGCAGGCATGCCCTCGAGCATCTGCTCTGTAGCAGCTATAAGGGCCAGCTTCGGCATCGGGTTTCCGAGAGCGTGGGCAGTATTGATCAGATATCCCATGATGGCGACCTTCTGCTTGAGGTCAGGAAGCGGAATCACAGCCATGTCGCTCACGAGCAGAAGCTTGTGGTAATTCGGGTTCTCCAGTACAGCCACATGGCTGAGCACGGCCTTCGGAGGAAGGAGACCGGTCTCCTTGTTCAGGATAGCCCTCATGAACTTGTCAGTGCTGCACAGCCCTTTCATGAGGATGTCCCCCATACCCTGGTTCACCATAGTGACGGCCTGCGTCACGGCAGGAAGCTCCGAAGGGTTGTGGATGACCGTAAATTTATTGACATCGATACCCTCCTTGTCGCACTCGGCCTTGATCATGTTCTCATCGCCAACAAGCGTGGCATCAACTATACCAAGGTCCACGGCCTTGCTTGCAGCAGCTATAGTATGGCCGTCAACTGCCCAGGCGGCTATCATTCTTTTCTTTGCCCCCCTGTTCGCAAGTTCCGCGAAGATTTCTTCAAATTTCGTAAACATATTATAAATCAGTTAAATCAAACGGTCCTATTCATCTTCGTTCATGACAATGTGCATGGTGTCGCGTGCAATCACCAGCTCCTCGTTGGTAGTAATGACTGCCACCTTGACTTTCGAGTCAGGGAGGGATATCAGCGTATCCTTGCCGGTAGCCACATTGGCCTCGTAGTCAAACTTTAGACCCAGATAGGACAGGTTCTCGCACACCCTGCGGCGGAGCCTGCTGTTGTTCTCTCCTATCCCGCCGGTAAATACAATAAGGTCCACACCGTTCATAACGGCAGCGTATGCACCTATATATTTTGTAACGTCATACACGAGCTTCTTGAGTACCAGTTTGGCCTTAGGGTCACCGGCATTGGCCGCGTCATTGAGGTCGCGGGCGTCAGAGGAGATGCAAGAAAGCCCGAGGAAGCCGCTCTTCTTGTTCATTATCCTGCTGACCTCCTCAAACGAAAGGCCTTCCTTTTCCTGGATATAGGTGACAACATCAGGATCTATCGAACCGCACCTTGTACCCATGATCACGCCCTCCAGAGGGGTGAATCCCATGGAAGTGTCTATGGATTTGCCGTTGGCCACGGCCGTAATGGAGCTGCCGTTGCCCAGATGGCATGTTATGATCTTGGAACTGCCGAGGTCAAGCCCGGTAAAACGGGCTCCTTTTTCAGAGACATACTTGTGGCTTGTGCCATGAAAGCCGTACCTTCTGATACGGTATTTCTCATAATATTCATACGGAAGTGCGTACATGTACGCATATGCGGGCATCGTCTGATGGAAGGCCGTGTCGAATACAGCCACCTGCGGGACATCTGGAAGGGCTTCAGAGACAGCCTTTATACCCAGAAGGTTGGCAGGATTGTGGAGAGGGGCGATGTCGCTGCACCTGACTATCTGTCCGATAACCTTGTCGTCGATAAGCTTGCTGCAGAAGAACTCTTCGCCTCCATGTACTACTCTGTGGCCGACAGCCTCGATGTCCTCAAGGGTCTCAAGTACCCCGTACTCCCTGTCGGTAAGGGCTTCAAGCACAGCCTTTATCCCGACGGTATGGTCAGCGATGGGCATTTCCCTCACGTAGGTCTCCTTACCTGCAGCCTGATGCCTTATGCAGCCGGTCTCCATGCCGATTCTCTCGACAAGTCCTTTAGCCAGAAGATCATAGACATCATCGTTTTTCATATCGAGAAGCTGGTATTTCAACGACGAGCTTCCGCAATTCAAAACCAGAATGATCATATTAATGACAGTTTTTAAGTTTTCCCTGTAAAATATTTCAATACAAACGTACAAAGTTATAAAAATAATAACTAATTTCGCCAAAAATCAGAAGAATATGAAGGGAGAGGGGAAGGGATTGACTGATTTAGCTTTACTGTTCACCGCAGGGGTGGCCGCCGGCCTGCAAATGGACTTCAGGCACGGAACTGCCTACCTGACAGCCTGCATTTCCTTTCTCGGGGCTGTCTTCTTTGCATTGTACCAGTTATCAGCATTGAGAAGCACAAGGGCCGGAAACTCCATTCCGGCCGGGATGACACCTTTCATGCTGCCTGCGGCTTTCTTTTTCTCCGGACTGTACTGTGCATGCATTGCCGCCCTCCCTGACAGTAGCGCCGCGCCGGGACAATGGTTCATACAGAAAGCCGCTGCGGCATCAGTACTGCAGCTAAAGGCAATCATACAGGAAATACCTTTCAAGGACAGCGGAAGCAACGCTCTTGTGCTCGCACTTCTCACAGGCGACAGGACAGCCCTCCCACAGGATATCAGCGCATCGTTCCGGACCAGCGGCGCGTCCCATATCCTCGCCCTGTCCGGGATGCACCTCAGCGTAGTCTATATCATCCTCGCACGCATGTTCTCGGTCATCGGGAATTCACCCCGGGCCATCCGTCTCCGCTCCGTCACGACCATAGCCGCAGCAGGTTTCTATACAATGATGACCGGGGCTGGAGCATCAATCGTAAGGGCATTCCTTTTCATAGCCCTAGGCGAAACGGCAAGATGCACCGGAAGGGAACGGCCGCCGATGAACATATTCTGCGCTGCACTGATGGCACAGGCCGCGCTCTCTCCGGAAGTACTGAAATCCGTGAGTTTCCAGCTTTCATATCTTGCAATGGCAGGAATCTACATCCTGTACCCGAAGATGCGGGGCTGGTACAGGGGCCCATGTCAGGAGGACAAGCAGAGGGGGCTGTACGGACGCCTTTCCGGAGGAGGACCCATGAAAAAGCTGTGGGACATGGCCGCAATGTCCATTTCATGCCAGATATTCACCGCTCCTGCCGCATGGTACTATTTCGGGACATTTCCGCCGTATTTCCTGATAACCAACCTTATAGCAGTACCACTATCAACCGCCGCCATAAACCTGTCAATACCGCTGCTGATACTGCAATCTCTCGGGCTATGCCCGGGAATCCTCGTCGAGGCTGACAACGCCGTCATCCAGGCGATGTGCCGGTCCCTCGAAATAATCAGCGGACTGTAATCCCGTCTGAAGTCCATGTCTTCATCCGTCCGTCCTCACTGTAGATAAGGTAACCTTCCAGACCGTGGCGGGAACTGATGAACCGTACAGCCTCGTCGACCCCGACGACCATGCAGTACGTAGCGAGGGCATCCGCCAGAGCGGCATCAGGTGCGATTACCGTGGCGCTCAGAAGCGAATGCGATACGGGATAGCCTGTGCGCGGATCTATGGTATGGGCATATTTATGGCCGTCTTTGACATAGAACTTCCTGTAATTGCCGGAAGTGACCACACCGCAAGACCCCGGCCCCACCTCGATGGTGCCCTGGAGTTCGGCGCCCGGGACATTGTTGCCGTCCTCCGGCTTGTCGACTCCTATTGACCACGGCTTTCCCCCAGGATTCATGCCCCGGCAGAAAATCTCCCCTCCTATATTTATCAGCATGTCTTCTATGCCGAGACCGGACAGGTAATCAGCCACAAGGTCACAGCTGTAGCCCTGTGCCACGGCATTGTAGTTGAGTGACGGAAGCGGGCCGGACACCCCTTCCCTCAAAAGTCCGGCCGGGGAGACCGTCCCGTCTGCTCCAGGCTCCATACTGTGTTTCAGACGGGACAGCCCGCAGGATTTCACGGTCTCGGACACCAGAGATGCCGGAGGCAGCGAATCGGCGGTGAAACCAAACCCCCAGATGTCGAAAAGAGGTGCGGCAGCGACATCGACGGCACCTCCGGTCAGGTCATAGTAGCCGCACGACTTGTTGTAGATGTCTATGAAAATACTGTCCGGGACTATACTCTCCCCTGAATTGAACCTGCTCAACAGGGAACCCTTGTTGTACCCTGAAACGGAGCTGTCCACGCGTGCGAGTATGGAGTCGATCCCGGCCTTTATCCCGTACACGTCCTTCCCTGATTTTTCCATCGGGGAGATATCGAACTTCACGATATATGTGCCCCCCTGGGCATACCCGCTGACGGACATATACCCGGACTCGCCGGAACAAGAACAAAAGGGCATAAGGCAGGCCGCCAGGAAGGCAGTCCGGCACAATGATACAAAAGGAAAGCGGATTTTCATGGCTCAACAAAAGTATTTAGGCAAATATAGAGGATTTTCAACGAATTTTATGCATCTTTGCAAGAATGTATTTAAATGGACGAAGCATATCATAACAGCAATGACGAACAGGAAGACACATCTAGTATTGGCCGCAGCCATAGCCGCAGCCGCCATTGTATCCTGCAAGAAAGACGACAGCACGGCCTCCCTCCCCTATCTTGACGGGACTCTGAGCCTTGATTTCGACCCATCACTGCCGGCATACATCCTGGCAGATGACCACACTGAATATACAATCACCCCGAAGGGGGCGTCTCATCCGGAAGGCCTCGGGATAGGCTACCAGTGGAGAGTGACACCTTCGGACAATGACAGCTACACCGTCTCCAAGGAAGAGGACGGGGAAGGAGACGGGGTCTTCACATATGATTTCGCGGAGTACAACAAGGACACCCTGAGGACACTCACCGTCTCCTGCGAGGCATTTGCAGAGGGATACAGCAGCCTGTCGGCCTCCTATTATGTAACGGTGGTAGCCCCCTGGAACGAAGGGAAGGGGTCCATCCAGCGCGCAGGATATACGAAAGGAGGAACGACTGTATTATATGACGGGGTGGAGTACCTTACATACGAGGCACCGGACTCAAGGACATGGATGAAGCAAAACCTCGCGTATGACGGATCCGGGACTGAAAAAGTCGGGGCCCCTTATCAGGATGCGGAAGCGATGTCACAGGTGTTCGGCAGGTTCTACACATGGGATGAAGCCACCGGAGGCATCTCAAGCAATGACGGCACAACAGTCCAGGGGATATGCCCTGACGGATGGCACATCCCTTCCGACAACGAGTGGACAGACCTTGCAGAAGCCACAATGGCCGGCATCTACAAGGATGCATGGAGAGACGGGCTCGAAGATAGCGAAACAGGCCTTGAATACGGTATAGACTGGTCCAGGGGAGATTACAGGATAAGCAAGGAATTCATGGCAGGGGAGATGCTGGACCCGGACCTCCCGGATACGGACGAAGACTATGACAACGACATCAATTACGGGAAGGAGGCACGGAGCGCCACATTCAACACGGACACCGAGCTGTGGCCATACCTGAGCTATGTGGGCGACCCTACCAACAGGAGCGGGATTTCGGCAATACCGGCCGGGTATGCACTCATGACCAACGGCATGTGGAATTACGGAGGGGTTTTCGAGTACGCGATATTCTGGACTTCGACAGAGGATCCTGATACGGGGAAAGCGATCTGCCGCGTAATCAACAACGAGAGCCCGGTAGTATACAGGGACGGCCATGACAAGGCTACTTTCGCCGCATCGGTACGGTGCGTAAAGGATTAGGTTTCCGCCCGGATAATTTTCAAGAAACATAAAAGTAAAAATATGAAAAAGAGCACTTTAATAACTGTAACGGTAATCGTCGTCATCATCCTCGCCCTGTTCTTCTGGGTGAAGAATTCGTACAACGGGCTTGTCAAGGCCGACGAGCAGGTGAAGGCCGCCTGGTCACAGGTGGAGAACGTGTACCAGCGCAGGGCCGACCTTATACCGAACCTGGTGGCAACGGTAAAAGGCTATGCAGAGCATGAGTCCGAGACCCTTGAAAGCGTGGTGGAGGCAAGGAGCAGGGCTACACAGATGACTGTAGACCCGGAAAACCTTGATGCAGAGCAGATAGCGGAATTCCAGAAGGCCCAGGGAGAGCTCTCCCAGGCCCTCGGCAGGCTGATAATGCTGCAGGAAAATTATCCTGACCTGAAGGCGAACCAGAATTTCAGGGACCTCCAGGCGCAGCTCGAAGGTACGGAAAACCGCATCGCCACCGAAAGAATGAAGTTCAACGAGACGGCAAGGAGCTACAACACCATGGTGAGAAGCTTCCCGAGGAACATCTTCGCCTCCATGTTCGGCTTCGACACCAAAGGCTATTTCGAGGCGTCCGAAGAGGCCAGGACAGCACCGAAAGTGGAGTTCTGACATGAAAGCCGAAGACTTCCTCTCCGCACAGCAGAAAGACAGGCTCGTCGCTGCGATAAAGGAGGCAGAGCGGAATACATCCGGAGAAATCCGGATACATATAGATGACACCTGTTCCGGCAACCCGATGAAAAGGGCCGGGCAGGTGTTCCGTTTTCTGCGCATGGACAGGACCGCCAGAAGGAACGGGGTCCTCATATACCTGGCCTGCAAGTCCAAAGTATTCGCCATCATAGGGGACAAGGGCATCAATGACGTTGTACCCGCAGGGTTCTGGAACGATGTAAAGGACATCATGACCGGATACTTCCGGAACGGGGAGTTCGCCGAGGGACTTGAAAAGGCCGTATCAGCCGTCGGGGAGAAGCTCAAGGCATATTTCCCCTACCATGAAGATGACACCAATGAACAGCCGGATGACATATCATTCGGAAATCCAGATAGATAGCTTATGTTTAAGAACTTCTCCATATATTTGCTGACAGCCCTCATGCTGGTAGTGCCGGCAGCAATATGCGCGGCCATACCGTCGCCACAGTCACCGCCCCGGCTTGTGAACGACTTTGCAGGGGTATTCACTCCGCGGCAGGCCGGCTATCTCGAAAACGTGCTGACGGCATTCGATGACTCCACGTCAAACCAGATAACGGTAGTTACGGTAAACGATCTCGAAGGCTATACTGCTTCGGAGTATGCCACAAGGATAGGCCTTGACTGGAAAGTCGGTTCGGAGAAGTTCGACAACGGGGTTGTCCTTCTCATAAAGCCCAAGACACAGGATTCGGGAGGGCAGGTAGCCATCAGCATAGGCTACGGGCTTGAAGGCGCGATACCGGATGCATACGCCAAAAGGATCATAGACAATGAGCTCATACCGCGTTTCATGCAGGACGACTACTTCTCCGGAACCGCGGCTGCCTGCGATGTACTCATGAAGCTTGCGTCAGGGGAAATATCGGAACCGAGGGAAGCCGGGGACGATGACACAGGAGGCTTCATAGCCATAGGGCTGTTCCTTTTTTTCGTGATTCTCGTGTCAATAGTCGCCGCAACTTTCCGCAAAGGAAACAATAACGGCCGCGGAGGTGGCGGCAGCGGTACCAGGACCGACGGAGGGGACATTTTCGACGCCATCATTATAGGCAGCCTTCTGGGCAGCGGCCACAGAGGAGGTTCCTCTTGGGGAGGCTCCGGCGGCGGATTCGGAGGGTTCGGTGGAGGTTTCGGAGGATTCGGAGGCGGGTCTTTCGGCGGGGGCGGAGCATCCGGCAGCTGGTAAGGCTACCGCAGATCAGTCACGATCCACTCCGGACCGAGGGAGGCTGAATCAAAAGAAAAGCGCGACGCATCCCCTTTAGCGGAATACCTGAAATCAGAAATGGTGAAATCCGTGACAGTCCCGTCTGCGGCACGGACCGACGCCCCTATCAGGATGCCGTCCTCCTGTTGCCCTGACCTGAAATACAGGGTGACAGCCTTAAGCTTCGTACCCTGTTTCGGGGCAAGCTCCACCTTTATTGCATCCATGCCTGAATATACCGCAGCAGACTGGGAGGAAACATCGAAAAAACTTGTCGGGCTCTGCAGGAGCAGGACCGGATTGGCGGACAGTGAAGCAGGATAAGTGTCGCAGGACTCGACCACAAGCTCCTCAGCCTTCCTGTCAAGGGTCCATCTCGCAGTACCGTCACAATATACCTCCATACCGTCAACATCAAGGATGTACGCATCCCCCTGGAGGACAGCGCTTCCCTGCCCCGTCATGCTGACTTTCCCGCCGGAAACGCTGTAGGTATAGGAAAACGAAATCTCTGAAGAATTTATCCTGTCTTCAAGCCTCTGTATGGAAAACGGGGCAGCCGACACGCTGATTCCTGCCGTACACATGAAAAGCAGCACTGAGGCCGCCATAAACTTTCCCAAAACCATATCTTACTTCATATAAGCCTTCAATATATCATCGAGCTCCGCAAGGTCGCTTACAAGCACCTGGCGCGGTTTCGAACCCTCCTGCGGCCCGACTATGCCGGCAGCCTCAAGCTGGTCCATCACGCGGCCCGCACGGGCATATCCCATACCCAATTTCCTCTGCAGCGTGGACGTGGAGCCCTGCTGGTACGTAACCACCATCTTGGCGGCCTCCTCGAACATTGAATCGAGGTTCTGCATGTCGACTTCGGCTGCGCCGGAATCTCCTGACTCGCTCTGCAGCTCCGGCAGATAATAAGGAGTATTGCAGCATGCGTGGAAGCCAGTCTGGCTGCCGATGAACTTCGTGACACGGTTGATCTCGTCCATGTTTATAAGGGCGCACTGCACCCTCTCCATGTCCACACCGGCATAATAGAGCATATCTCCCTTGCCGATGAGCTTCTCCGCACCCGGCTTGTCAAGGATGGTGGCGGAATCCACGCGGGTGACCACGCGGAAGGCTATGCGGGTCGGGAAGTTGGTCTTGATCAGTCCCGTGATCACATCCACGGAAGGACGCTGCGTGGCTATTATCACATGGATACCCGCCGCGCGGCCCTTCTGGGCCAGACGTATGATAGAGGAAGTTATGCTCCTGGCCTGCGTCCTCGACTCCGCCCCCATACCGCCTGACATGATGAGATCTGCGTATTCGTCGATTACCACCACGATATAAGGGAGGAAATGGTGGCCGTCAGCAGGCAGCAGATGCCGGCTGGTGTATTTCTCGTTGTAGAGCTTGATATTGTTGACGCCGGACTTGCTCAGCAGCTGGTACCTTTCGTCCATCTCAAGGCAGAGCGAACGAAGTATCTCGTCTGCCTGCTTCGGATGCTTGACTATGGCGTTCTCCTGCTCGTCGCTCTCGCTCGCGGCCGTAGGCATGACAGCAAGATAATGCTTGAGCAGCCTTGCATACGCCGAGAACTCCACCATCTTCGGGTCTATGAAAACGAACTTCAGCTCGGACGGGTGCTTGGCGTAAAGCAGGGAGGTGATGATGACATTTAGGCCAACGGACTTGCCCTGCTTTGTGGCTCCGGCGACAAGAAGATGAGGGGCGTCTGCAAGGTCGAATACCTTGACTTTCTGCATGATGGTATACCCGAGGGCAATCGGGAGCTCAGCCTTGCTGCTGCGGAAAGCCTCGTCATTGAGCATGGCCTTCAGAGGAACGATAGACGGCCTGTCATTGGCCACCTCTATACCCACGGCATCAGTAAGGATGACTACACGCACACCCTTGATCCTCAATGCTATGGCTATATCCTCCTCCAGATTCTTTATCGCTGACACCTTTACGCCAGGGGCAGGTATCACCTTATAAAGAGTGACAGTCGGGCCTACGCAGGCGGAGACCTTCTCGACCTGTATCTTGTAGTTCAGGAGGGTAGCGCGTATCTTGTTGTTGTTGCGTTCGAGTTCCTCAGGGGCTACCTCATAGCGTCCCTCCTTATAGTCCTCCAGAAGATCCAGGGAAGGGAAACTGTAGTTCTCGAGGCCCTCCCTTGTGTCAATTCGGGGAAGCTCCTCCGTGACTTCGGAAAATTCAGGTCCCTGGATAACCTCCAGGCCTTCTTCCTGCTCCACCTCTTTCCGGACCGCAGGGGATTTCTCTATGGAAACAGGGACTTCCTGGTATATACGGGACGCTCCCGACGGGACGGACCGGGTTACAGCAAGTTCACTGTCCACTGCAAATGGAGTGTCATCATCAAAATCATCATCCGGCCCAGGAAGCTCCGGGTCTGTATCCGTATTGTCCGGGGCATCCGCACCGTAACGTTCTGCAGCGGACGGGACCGGATCCACAGGCGTGTCTTCCGCCTCCGTCCCATCCGGCTCATTCTCCACAGGCTCCCCGCCACCTGACCCGCCGGCTCCTACAGCCACAAGCCATCTTGAAAACCTGCCGCTTGCATACAGCAGCCACAGTACAGCGAACACGGCCAGCAGGATGAATGTGACAATCTTCCCGACCATGTTCACGAAAAAAGCGGATATGGCAGCCCCGCAGTCCCCGCCGAGCCCCCCGCCGAAGACTGTATCCGGACCGGCCAGTGAAGAAATGAAGGAAAGTATCACGGATACGAGCATGGCTCCGGAAAGCGTCAATGTCAATGACTTCAGCACACCGATGCTCCGGTTCCTGAAAAAAAGTCTCACGAACACATCAGCAAGCAGGACCACAAGTGCATAGCTTCCCAGGCCGAAACACCTCCCGACAAGGAAATGCCCCCATCTATAACCGAGCTTTCCTCCCATATTATGGGCAGGGACATCCTGCCCGAGCATGTCAGGCTCCGACATCAGGCTCTGGTCGGCCTTCCATGTAAAAAGATACGAAGTCACCGAAACGAAAGTGAATACAGCCAGAACCCCGACCAGCAGGCCTGTCACCTTCATGATCCGGATACGCTTCTCCTCCGGCAGCTGGCGCCACCTCCCGAGGACGGAAAAACGCCCGGAAGACTGTTTCTCCTTTTCCGGTTTCCGTGGCCTGGCCGCCCTGGCGGACTTGTCCTGTGTCTTTCTTTGCATCGGCAGACTCTCCCTTCAGATATTATTTGCGGATACGCGGACGCATGCCGCCATTCTTCTGGCGCAAGTTGGAATTATTGGATTTCACAGGGTTGAGGCTCGGTTTGGAGAATACGGCATTGGACGAGATCCTTGTGAGCTGGATCCCCTCCGGCACCTTTATCCTGTAGTCCGAAAGCTTCTCAATGTCCTGGAAGATGGTCTCGTCCGATACGCTGTCCTTGTTCCATATCAGGTACTGCTGCCTCATGTAGATGGCAAGTGAACGTATCATCGCCGTCTTGGTGTCCCCGTCCGGCTGGTCGGCAATAAGGTCTATGATACTCTCGATATTGCGGCCGTAATGCGTGGCCTTCAGAGGCTTCCTCTTTACAGGGACCATCACCGGCCTGGCCGAAAGCTGGTCAGGGGCAGGTGCAGGATAAGGGGAGTCGACATCAATATCGTACCCCGATATAGCATGGAGATGGTCCCAGAGCTTCTGCTCCCAGTTCTCCTGCTGGTGGACCTGGAGGTTGAGCGTCTCCATTACCTTGATCACGGCCCGCGCCTGCTCGTCCCTTTTTTCCCTGTCGGGCAGAGACTTCACATACTCTATCATCTTCTGTACATTACGTCCGTACTCCGGCATGCGGAGCTTCTCGCGCTGAGTGTTGTAGTCCAATCCTACATTCTCCATTTCCTTATCCATAATTTTATTTCCTTTTCAATACCTGCAACCTGCAAAGATAATAATTTCCTCTCAAGACATAAAAAAGTTCCGGAGGAATGCATTACTGAAGCGCAATTCCTCCGGAACGGAAAAAACTATATGAATATGCCTTGAGGCACTATGCCTCCCTGGCTTCTTTCAGGTTGAAAGACAGGAAAGCAAGGTAGACCACGCAAAGGAGAATGACGACAAGCCCTCCTGTAATCCCCGTTTTCCCTATAGCGAATCCCATGAGCGGCGGGATGACGGCACCGCCCGCAACAGCGGTTATCATCATGCCCGAGATGTCGTTCGCCTTCTCCGGTTTTTCCTGCAGGGCGAAAGAATAGATAATGGAGAATACAGACGAGGCGAAAAAGCCCACACACCCTATCGCCACTATCGCCACGGTATCGTCCGGCACAAAGAGGAGCACCAGCATGGAGGCCGCACAGGCCAGGATATTCACCCTGAAATACCTTGACGCAGCAATCTTCGTGAGGAGAAAGGCCCCGAGCAGGGCTCCTGCCGTACGGCAGAGGAAATATACCTGAGGGGCGAATTTGACCTGCTGTGCGGTCCACGCGAACCTGCCGGCCATCAGCTTGGAGCTGATATAGTTCACACCGACATCCACTCCCACAACGAAGAATATCCCCAGGAAAAGCAGGAGTATCTTCCTGTCTTTCAGCAGGGCGAAAGTGTCGGATACGGACTGGCGCTGCGTCTGGACAGGCTCATGCCTTATAGGTGTGAAACCGAGCCACAGAGCCGAAACCAGGGTCATCATCCCGAGTATAGGGAAGCACCAGTACCACCTGTCATCACCGAACCAGCCGATGGCGAGCATCACGATCTCAGGCCCCGCGAGCGACGAGAGCGCCTTCACCACCTGGCCGACAGTAAGGCTGCTGGTAAGCAGCCTGGAGTCGGTGACCACATTGCTCAGTAGCGGGTTAAGGGACACCTGGAGAATCGCATTGCCGATACCGAGCATGACATAAGCGAGCATGCAGGTGACGCTGTTATAGACAATCATGGGCAGGAACATGCCCACAATGGTGATGCCCAGGCTCAGAAGCACGGTATTCTTCCTTCCCCACCTGTTCATGCAGTTGCCTACAGGAATCCCCAGGAACAGGAACCAGATGAACACCAGTGATGGGACAAAGCCTGTCATGGAGTCAGACCAGGCGAATGTCTTCTGGACATAGTCGGAGGTAATGCCGACTATGTCGCAGAAACCCATTATGAAAAAACCGAAAAGGACCGGCAGAATTGCCGGAGAGAATTTCCTGTCAGCCATGGCCCGTCCTTTTTATTTGGAATAAGGAGGCATTTCGGTACCCCAGCCCTCGGCTGGTGCCGTACCCATCTCCAGTTTCAGAGTGCCGCCTTTGTACACCTCACTCCTGTAAAGCCAGTTGCGGTTGATCTCACGGCCGTTGAACTTGGCTGACTGGATATAGTATGCATCCCCGGCATTGCCCTCGGTCTCGATAACAAAGCGTTTCCCTTTCGCGTTCATAGGGCTGAGGGAGATTTCTATCCTGTCGAACAGAGGGCTTCCTATCTGGAAAGTAGGATCGGTAGTGGCACCGCCCTGGACATCGAAAAGCCCCATGCCGGCGAGCACGTACCATGCACCGAGCTGGCCCTGGTCCTCGTCCTGCCCGTAGCCGTAGCCGTGCATACCGTCGGTGCCATAGAACTCGTCGCATATAAGCCTTACCCATTTCTGGGTAAGCCACGGTTTGCCGGAATAGTTGAACAGCCAGGAGATATGGAGGTTAGGCTGGTTGCCATGGTTGTACGGGCTCTGCAGTCCGGAGAACGCGTATGCCACCTTGCCGCCGCCGAAGATGGACTTGCGGGCCTCGGTGAATATGGAGTCAAGCCTGCTGTTGAACTCCTCCCGGCCGACCTTCTCTATCAGGCCGTAAGGGTCCTGAGGCACGAAGAAGGTATACTGCACCGCATTGCCCTCCTGGAATCCGCGCCACGGCTCGTAAGGGTTGAAATTGTCGATGAAGCTGCCGTCCGGCACCCTCGGCCTGACGAAGCCGGTGCTCTCGTCAAACAGCTTCTCCCAGCCTCTCGAAAGCTCCATCAGCTTCTCGTAATCCTTCGTATGGCCCAGTGCCTTGGCCCACTGGGCTACGGCATAGGCGCTGTAGCTGTATTCGAGGGTGTGGGACACGGAGAACTGCGAGCCGTCTTCCGGCATGGCGAAATTGTCCCCGGAGATATAAGGCACCCATCCCCTGTCGACAAACTGCTTCACATCGAGCTTGCCGGCACCATCGAGCCTGCCTTCCCAGCCCAGCTCGTTCTTCAGCGCGGCCTGGTAGGCCTTCTCGACATCGTAGTCCCTGATGCCGCTCTGGTATGCACCGGCAAAGGCTATGCTCGTCATGTTGGTGCCTACACCGGAGACATATTTGCTGTTCGCTATGCCGTCGCCGAGCCAGCCGGTCTCGTTGTATACGAGCATCTGGCTGTTCACGAAATCATTGTAGTACTCAGGATAGGCAAGGGCCCAGAGGGTCTCAAGATTCCAGTAGGCGCCCCAGACAGCATCGGTATTGTAGTGGTTGTGCACCGGCCTGCCGTCATTGCCAAGAGGAATCTGTCCGACAGTCCCGTCATTGCGCGGATAGGCACCGTTCACATCGCTGGCCAGGCCCCGGCCCAGAAGAGCGTGGTACAGGCCCGTATAGAACTTGATCCGGCTGTCATCCGTGCCGCCGTAGACCATTATGCGCCCGAGGGCCTCGTTCCATTTGGCGGTAGTGGCCTTCAGCACATCGTCGAAACCTGCCGTTGCGGCCTCCGTCTCCAGATTCAGTTTTGCGTTTTCGACAGAAGTATAGGAAAGGCCGATCTTCACATTCACCACATCGTCCGCGGAAGTGGTGTAGTTGAGGGACATGATGGCCCCCGGCCCTGAAATCTCATCAGACCTTGAAGGAGTGCCGCCCTGATGGAAGACATCCACGGACTCCGGAGCGCGGTCCACTATGGCATAGAAATACATCGGCAGAGTAGCCCCGGCCTGGTACCTCTTGATGTATTCCGGCTCTGTAACTACATAGCCTTCAATCACATTTCCGTCATGATACTTTATATGCGCATCCTTGACATTGCCGCTTTCACCCTGGCGGTTGCCGATATTGAAAAGGATATGCGAGCTTTCAGATGCAGGGAAGGTATAGCGCTGGAACCCTGTCCTGGCGGTAGCGGTGAGCTCCACCTTTACTCCATAGTCCTTCAGGAGCACTGAATAATAGCCCGGCCTTGCGCACTCGTCCTTTCTGTCGAACCGGGAACGGAAACCGCTGTCCGGGTCCTCGAGGGTCCCCGGCACGGTCTTGACCTCACCGGTCACCGGCATGAGGGAAATACCACCCACCTGGAACTCGTGAAGGCACGGGAAGCCGTCGATGGAGGTATGGGTATCATCATATCCGACAGCCTCCCAGCCCTGTTCATTGCCGTAAGTGCCGTTGGTCGATGCACCGAGCTTCGCAAGCCCGAAAGGCTCTGCGGCCGGAGTGTAGAAAAACCACCTGCTGTGGACCGTCCCGATATTAGGATCCACATACTGCACAAGGTCCGGTGTACCGGCTCCGCTGCTGCAGCCGTACAATGCGGCCGCAGCGATCAAAATTCTGTATAATTTCATTTTTAACACTTTAATGCCAATCCAATGAATTAAATTTCAGTTCTGGGCTGAGATTGCAGATCAAGACGGGAAAGGGCGAAGGCATAGGCACCGAGGGCGATAGCCTCGTTTGCCCCTACTGCCGACAGGGCGATGCCCGTCTTCTTCTCTTCAGCATAAGGGACCTTCCTGCCGGAGCCCGGCACTTCGACCATAGGGGTCTCGTCCTTCAGGAAAGCCTCGAGTCCGTCCGCACAGGTCAGGTCGTACACCTGGGCCTGCAGGCACGGGAAAGAAGCCCCGGCGAATGTGGTGAGGCTCCTGCGCATCTCCCCGAGTATCCCAGGGAATATGTACTTGCTTGCACCGGACACACCGCCACCGACAACGACAAGCCCGTCCACGATATCGAGGGCATGGACTATGGCGTTGCCAGCAGCACGGCCGAATTCGGAGAAACTCTCCACGGCGGCCTTCCTGTCCCCCGGCACAGTGCCTTCGGCTATGTCATAGATGTCCTTCGGCGTAAGAGACGAGGCATCCGTGCCGCTCAGCTCTCCATAGACGCGCTTCACGGCACGGATACTTACACTTTCCTCGGCTATCCTCTCAGGGTAGATACTGTTCTGCATGCACCACACATCGCCGCCGCAGCCATTGTCCCCATCAAGGAGGACACCGTTGACCACGACACCGGCACCGAAGCCTGTACCGAGAGTGATGCCGATGAGGTTACGGTATACCCTCGAACTGCCCCTGAGGGCAAGCATACTGTTGATTTCAGGCAGTTTGCCGCAAAGGGCCTCGCCGTAGGCGAAGAGGTTGCCGTCATTGTTTATGAAAACCGGAAGGTTGAATACATCTTCAAGGTACGGCCCGAGAGGGACGCCCCCGCCTGCAAAGGCCGGAAAATTAGGCAGATGGCCTATCACGCCGTGCCTGTAGTCCGCAGGGCCCGGAAACGCGAAACTGATGGCGTCCGGGGCTGCCGGTAGCGAAGCATATATTTTCCTGAAACCGTCCACGAGGACTCCAAGACATCCTTCAAGATCGTCAGACACTGCCTTTTCCGACATCGGCGGCACTATCACGCGGCCGCCCTGCATGGCGGAGAAGACGAAGTTTGTCCCGCCAGCATCGAGCGTCATGACGACCCTTTTATCATTCTTGTACATAAAATAGTGTTATTAATGGTTTACAAAACGGAAACGGACAGTCCTCAGAACCTCACATAGGCCTTTACGGTCATGCACTCTTTCCCGTCGGACAGGCCGTAAGGCCTTATCGTATAATCCCCTACCGAAGCTGGAATGATGAATGTCTCAGCATAGTGGACAACAAACGGGGCGAATGCTCCGGTCGGGCTCTCGACCACCGCCTCCTCACCGTCCACGAGGTTGAGGACGTTCACGCTGCCTCCTGTATTGTGATGGACTTTAGAGGTGAAAGTGTGCCTCCTGGTCTCGATGAACTCGTTAGGATGCAGGCCGGTGCGCTCTTCCCTCCAGCCTTCTCCGGAAGCGACTTCGGAGAAATGGTTGTGGAGATTGGCCTCAACATATTCAGTGTTCCTGGCCCAGTTTATCACATGGCTGCCCCTTTCGACATTGATCGGCCTCGGTTTGCCGTCAAGGCCGAGACGCTGCCAGTCCCAGAGCTTGAATGTAAAGAGATTAGGGGTGGAGCTGATCTCGAGCACCATGCTCTCGGCACCGGAGCAGTGGACAGTACCTCCCGGTATAAGGAAATGGTCATGCTTCCTGGCCGGTATATTGTTCACATATTTCTCGGCATCGAAGACTATCTCCCCTGCCTGGGCCTTCCTGAGGTCCTCTATCATGTCATCAGGGTTTATCCCTGTCTTGAGTCCTATATATACATGCGCGCCTTCTCCGGCATCCATCAGGTAGTAGCTCTCGTCCTGGGTGTAAGGCATACCGAAACTCTCCCTTATGAACTGTGTGGTAGGATGCACCTGCAGGCTGAGGTTCCCGCCGCCCATAGTGTCGAGGAAGTCGAAGCGGATAGGGAAATCCTTACCGAAACGCGCCTCGACAGGCTCTCCGAGAAGCTCCTTGCTCCTGAGCAGCACCAGGTCAACGGACGGAAGCTCAAAACGCACGCCGTCCACCTCGAAATAGAGGCTGTTCTCCTCCGGCACACAGTCGAAGCACCACCCGAAGTTCGCCTGGCTGCGGTCCAGGTCGCACACTTCCTTCATCCACTGGCCTCCCCACGGGGCAGGGTCAAAGAAAGGAACCACCCTGAACGGTGTCTTCACGGTAGCGTCTATACCTTTAAAGAATGTATCCCTGTCTATCATCTTCGGACTGCCGGCAATGTGCGTGTCGATCCAGAACGCCACACGCTGGAAAAGCGAATCCTTGTGGATGTCGCAGATGCGCCAGTCGTTGAAATATCCGCGCTTGTACTGCACCGACACGGCGTCGCTGCGGTTGTCCACGCCGAGGGCCTTGACCTCGTGGCGGCGGAAGCGCTGCTGTATCTCCCAGCGTGCCATATCCACATACACGACCATCGCGTCCTGCGGCACCACCAGGGAGGCCCCTGTCCCGACAACAACGGAAAGGCCCGGTGCAGAAAGCACGGCCTCCTTCGCCCTGCCGAGCCTGTCAGGGTCGAAATAGTCCGCCAGCCTCAAAGCCGTGACATAGCCGAAAAGCACATCACCGGTCATGAAGCGCTCTGTCATGGCGACGATTTCCGGCTCCGGCTTCATCAGGTCCCTGGTGTTCACCACCTCTGTCGCGAACCCGTCAGAGAACGCCTTTATCACCTCATCCTCATAGACCCCGGTATACAGCTCCACAGCCAGACATTTCGCGTCCCCGAGAGCGGCCTTAATCCCGGCAATGATATTATCCCATCCCTGGCATATGTTACCGCTGATGCGGGTAGCAGGGTATTTGTCATAATTCGCTTTTCTCATGGCATGTTTTATTTGTTCATACATTTATATTTTGTGCAAATATATATATTATTTTATTATATATAAATATTTGTTAACTTCGCGCTACGTAAATTCCGGTGAAATGCAAATCGACCACACAAGCAACAAACCGCTGCATCTTCAGGCTGAAGAAATATTGAGGAGACTCATAGAATCAGAAGAATACAAAAACGGCAAACTGCTTCCCAACGAAGTAGAATTGTCTGAACAATTGCACATATCAAGAAATACACTGCGGCAGGCAATAAACACTCTGGTTTTCGAGGGGCTGCTCATAAGGAAAAAGGGGGTCGGCACCAAGGTCAGCAGAAAAGGCATCGTAGGAGGGGTCCAGAACTGGCTTAGCTTTTCCCAGGAGATGAGAATGCTGGGCATCTCAATACGCAACTTCGAACTTCACGTAAGCTACAAGAAGCCGACTGACGAGATAGCGAACTTCTTCAACGTATCCAAGGAGGGCACAAGATGCGTCGTGATGGAGAGGGTGAGGGGGAAGCAGGAGTACCCGTTTGTATATTTCATATCATATTTCAACCCCAAAATCCCAATCACGGGGGAGGAGGATTTCACACGGCCCCTGTACGAGCTGATGGAGAAGGATTTCGGGATAGTGGTCAAGACGAGCAAGGAGGAGATCTCGGCCCGGCTGGCGGGGGACTTCATCGCCGAAAAGCTCGAAATAAAGCCGGACGACCCTATCCTCATAAGGAAAAGGTTCGTCTATGACATCAACGGTGTCCCTGTCGAATACAATATAGGATACTACCGCGCAGACAGCTTCACCTACACTATCGAGGCATCACGGAACATTTGACGTATCTGCCCATTCTGACACACCGTCACCACTTCGTCAGTGAATACGTACCACAGATAGGCGGAAACATCGGCATAGCCCATGCGCCGGTATATATCCGCATAGCGGTCAAGCTGCCTGCGGTAGATGCTGCGGTGCTCACCGAACTTATAGTCGACTATCGTCACAGAATCCCCGTCACAGATTACACGGTCGGGACGGAATATGCTGCCGTCCGTATCAATCAGGGAGACCTCGGTCTCCACCTTGCCCGGATCCTCCGGGAACCATCCGCGTGCGGATGCCCCGGCAATACGCCCCGACAGCAGTGAATATGCCGCATCGGACTCCTCTGCGTCAATATCACCGTCGGATACGGCTTTCTCCAGCGCATCCTCCAGGTCGGACGGGACCGACACACGGGAAAGTATGTCATGGAGGACAATGCCCTTGAGCCTGTGCGAAGCCGCCACACCCGCCTTTCCGTCATCCGAGAAGAAATCCGCCGAATCCGCACTGAATTTCAGCCTGCCCCTCTCCCCTACCGGCAGAGGGCCTTCGGCCGTGTCATCCCCCTCCGGACCGTCCCGAAGCTCCTGTGCATCAAGCGGCCACGAAGGATAACCCGACGGAATGGATATTATGGCGGCGTCTTCACGTCCGCCCTCACGCGGAAGAATCTCCCCGGAAGAGAACTTCAGGGACCCGTCATCGGAAGACGCCATGGCCATCCTGACCGGCGGACAGTCATCCCCGTCACAGCAGAAGCCCCCCGGAGCGGCGGCCTTTTCCGCAAACCAGTAGAATATCTGGGAAAAGTCCGAGAACTGCGGCGCCCCTTCCCCGGACATCTTCGACAGGAAGGACGCCGAAGGAGCCTTGGCTATTATGACCATCCCCTCTGAAGCCCTGGTCAGGGCGACATAAGCCGTATTGATATTGTCCACATACTGGAGCTTCAGCTCTTTGCGGTAGTCCTCACCGAAAAGGGTGGAAAGACTCCCGGAAGACAGGTCCACGTCATACAGGCCCTCCGCCTTCCCTTCCAGCGGGGTATCCTCCAGGTCAGGGGAGCACCAGTGTCTTCCGGCCTTGAAAAGGGTGACATTCTCGGCATAGGGGAAGATGACATACGGGAAGTCCAGTCCCTTGGACTTGTGCACTGTCATTATACGCACGGCATCCGAAACAGGTGGGGAACTGATGCTCGGGTCGGTCCCGGCCCAGGCCTCGAGGAAGCCGTGCAGGTCATTCCCGTCCGAAGCGGAATAATCCTGCACATAGTCCATGAAAGACTGCACGTAAAGCACCTCGCTTCCGAAAGACTCGGGGTCGGCTGACTTGAGTTTCCTTATCAGGCATTCGCACAGGTCCACAAGGGAGCGGCACTCCACGGCAAAGCCGGTATCTATATCGAGCTCCGAAGCCAGATAGCCGTTGACGGTATCATCAGGATTGTCCGCATACGAAAGCAGGGAGACAAGCCTGCGCACCGTCACGGAGGACTTGACCTTCAGGGAATCGTCCGTCAGGACATCCACCCCGTTGGCTATAAGGTACGAGGCGATTTCCGCCCCGGATATGTTGTTCCTGACAAGGACGGCCACATCCCCCCTTGATATGCCCTTGGCATCCAGCTCCATGACAGTCTCCAGCACCTTCGCGTTTTCAAGCTCCCTGCTGCAGAATACCATTTCCACAGCCCCCCTGTCATATCCCGAGCGGACGGCCTTCTGGACTGCATCCGAATATATCGAGCCGATGGCGGTATCATCCTGCACGGAGGCCATGGCCCCGTACTGGACGTCGAGCAGGCGGGCAACAGCAGGGAAAAAGGTATTGTTGAAGGCGACGATGCCTCCCAGGCTCCTGTAGTTGGCGTCGAGCCCGGAATTGCGGCAACGGCCGAATTCCTCCTGGAGCTCGTGATGGAAAAGGTTCCAGTCGGAGCCGCGCCACCTGTATATGCTCTGCTTCACGTCCCCGACTATAAGGCTGTCGAAATTCTGGGCCTCACTGTTCTGCAGGAGGGGACGGAAGTTCTCCCACTGTATCCTTGACGTGTCCTGGAATTCGTCAAGGAGGAAATTCTCGTACCTTACACCTGTCTTTTCATATATAAAGGGTGCGTCGCTACCGTCGATAATCCCTTTGAGGATGGTGTTGGAGTCGTCTATGCTGAGGACATTCTTCTCTTTCATCAGGGCGTTGAACTCCCTGTAGAGCTCGCCGGCAATGCCGAGGGAATAGAGCTGGCGGCGGAGAATCCACGCAGTGTTGTATGTCTTGAACGGTGTGCCGAAAAGACTGCAGAACGTGTGCAGCGGGGCCTCCAGCGCAGGATATACGAGAGGAAGGAAGTCTTTTGCCTTCGATTTGGCAAACCACTGCTCATGGTCCATGGCTTTCGAGAGGAAGCTGTCTGTCGGGGATGAAATCTGCTGTCTGTCACTAACTTCAGTATAATTGTACAATGCCTTTAGAAACCCCCTGTTGGAGACTGAGGCATCCACAGAGGCGCTCTGGAGGACCGTCAGCGCAGCTTCGGCCGAACTGCGCACGGACCGGGTGAAATCCCTGATTATCAAGGAGCATGTTTTCCTTATGGATGACAGGTATTCTTTCGAATAGACCTTGCTTTCATCTATGCCGAGAGCTTCCACCATTGAGCGGTGCTCGTCTGATTTCAACCTCGAGGCCATGGCTACAAGCCCCTTCTCCAGGCTGTACTTCCCCGCTGTCTCTATCTGCTCCATTACGCTGTCGGTCAGCCAGTCGAGCAGAGTCCTGTCCGACTCCGTAAGGGCATCCAGCACCCTGTCAACACTCTCCGCCACCAGGGAATCCTTGTCAAGCTCCACCTGATATGAAGCAAACTGCCCGATCTCCCGTGAGAAGGCTTTCAGTGTCTGCTGGAAAAACCTGTCTATCGTGCTGACGGAGAATGCACTGTAGTCATGCAGGATATTGCAGAGGATGGCACCGGCACTGTCGGCCAATGACTCCAGGGTGATTTTCCGTCCCGGCTTCCCCGGCAGCTCCCGCACCAGATCATCATCCGCTATGCCGTCATGCGCACCCTCCGGAAGTCCGTCCACCATAAAATATTTAAGGTAGCCGGACTTCCAGGGCGCCGATGACAGGATATAGAGCTCCTTCAGGATACGGCGTTTCATCTCGTCCGTAGCCTTGTTGGTGAAGGTCACGGCAAGGATATGCCGGTAGGCATACCTGTCCTGCTTCCTGAAAAGGAGGGTGATATATTTTCTCGCAAGGTTGAAGGTCTTGCCCGAACCTGCGGATGCCTTCATTATCTCGATCATTGGAACGGGATATTAATATTATATTAACGTCAGTTCGACGAATTTATGTTTAACAATATTATATAAAAATAAATATTTTACCTCCCACACACGGTCCTGAAGTCACAATACTGGCATACGGTCATGTCATCAGTTCTCCGGAACGGGACGGACAGGTCCTCCATCTCAGCGAGCATCTTCTCCAGCCCATCCATCATCAGGGTGTAGAACGCCTCCCCCATCGGCACGGTCTGGGGGACCTCGCTGAACAGCCTTGCGGTGGAGTACACGGAATCAAGGATATTGCGTCCCCTGTCCAGTCCGTTGTTCCTCAACAGCATATCATATATGAACAGCTGGAAGGCTATTTTCGGCTTCCTGAAATACGGGGTGTCACCGAAAAGGGCGGCCACCGTGTCCTGCGCCCTGTCGTCGGTAATCTCCAGGTCTTCGGGGAGGACCTTGCCGGTCTTGTAGTCCACGACCCTGACCTCGCCGTCAGCGAAGCTGTCGAGCCTGTCGATATAGCCCTTGAACCTGAAATTCCCGACCCTGGCCCGCAGCCTGATCTCCAGCCCCTCTATCCGGAACCTGTCCACACCCCTGAGGGACATCACCTCCAGATCCCTCTCAAGGGTCTTGAGCACATATTTCACTATGACATCGCATACGACCAGGTTCCTGCCAGCCAGTTCCACATCACGCAGCTGCTCCAGCATGAGCTCCACCACTTTTGAGCGGATTTCCGGCCTGCGGCCCAGCCAAATGCGGATATAATCCGCAGTCACCACCCGGTCCGGGACCTGATACAGATACTGCATGACCCCGTGGTACACAGTGCCTATCATGGCCGCATCCATCGATTCCGCCACTTCCTCCTCCGCGACAAGGCCCCTGACCGAAGAATAGTAGAATTTCGCGGGGCACGCCATGTAGTTCTGCAGGGACGTGGCGGAAAGCTCGGACGCCCTTATGGACTCCACATCCTGCTCGGTCTTTCTGATTTCCCCCTCCTCCTGCACCGACCTCGCCCTCGCGTCGGCGGCATACCGGCACAGAGGGATACGGAAATGGTATTCAAGCTGTTTGATATACCGGCTTTCCTCACCTGTCTTCATGCCCTCTGTCCTGGAATCATATAGTATCCACACATTTTCCGCCCTGGTTATCATCCTGTAGAAATAATACGCCCACACGGCATCCTGGAACTCATACGTCGGCAGGCCGAACCCCTTCCTCAGCTCCGGAGGGATGAACGAGGAACTGACGCTTTTCTTGGGGAATATGCCCTCATTGGCCGACATCAGGACAATGTTCCTGAAATCCAGGGCCCTCGTCTCCAGCGGGCCCATGACCTGGAGTCCCTTGAGAGGCTCGCCCCTGAACGGGACGGAGACCGCACCTATCAACTGCTCCAATATCCTGACGTATGTAAGCGGCTGTACGGCAAGGCCGAAGCCTCGGAGCCTGTTGACGGCCCTGTAATATTCCCTCGCGAACTCCAGCTCGACGGCAAGCGAAGTATCGTCCTTCAGAGTCGGGGCGACATGGCTGATAAGCTCCATCTGGTATGCAGCGAAGGAATCAATCTGGTCCCTGTCCGCTGCCTGCAGGTCACGGATGACAGGCCTGAACACCAGTTCGAAAAGCCTGCACCCCCTCAGATCCTGCTCCGGGATGAACAGCTTGGCCTCCTGCCTTATCCGGCGGACGGCGGCTTCACCCTCCCGGCCCATTGCCTTTCGGAAAATGCTGTTGGAGAACAGGGAACGGACCTGGCGGTAATAGAAGCACCATCCGTCCCCCCTTTTCCTGGCATGTAGAAGCATTGCACAGATGCCTTTCATCATTCCGTAGAAGGCACTTGCCGACATCGGGTAGCCCATTGTCACATTTATATCCTCTATCTCCGGAGGGATGGTGTTCAGAAGGGGCATAAGGAGCGATTCGTCCGGCAGGACAATGGCCGTATCCTCCGGGGAGCTGCCTATGATGTCAGGCAGCAGCTTGACCTGGCCTATGGAGGATGGTACGCTAACGACCTTGAATGACGGCACCTCCACACCTTCCGGGTCAGGCTGGAAACTCTGAGGGAACTCCCTGACATTCTCCGACATGAAGAACGAGGACTTGTTCCGGCTGTCCCGGATCATGTCCCCGGAATAGTCCCAGCAGAACTGCGCGGCCCCGCTGTCCCTCATTTTGCGCATGAGGGTCTTTTCACATTCATTCAGGGCGTTCAGCCCGACGAACACATATCCGGTATCCCTGTGGAAAACGCCTTTGAGAAGATCGGCCACAGGCTCGTCCTGCAGTCTTTCCGCGAGCTCCCTGTATACCATGCCCTCATACGCCAGGCCCTTGGCTTCAAGAGATTTGCGGAAATCACGGTAAAGAGGGTAGAGGATATTCCAGATCTGGAGGAAACGTTCCTTGACATTGGGGCTGTCGGAGCCGAGGTCGACCGTGAGCCTGCCGCTGCGGTCGTTGAAATGCCTGACGAAATTCTCTATCGCCGCCCGCTGCGTTCCTGTGAGATATTCAAAGGTATCCTGCATGGACTTGAAATCGGCCACATTGGCATACAGCATGGACGGGTCGGCCAGATACTTGTCCACATCATTGAAGTCCCCCAGGATGACATCCCCCCAGAAAATGAATTCATCGAGACTTTCCGCCTTGGTGTTCAAGGACTTGTAGCAGCCGTAAAGCTCGAGGAGGAGCGTTACCCTGTCCGCGCACCTGCCCCCGTGGACCTTCTGGAAGAAGTCGTTGATAGTGAACATCCCCGGAGCCTTCACAGGGACATCTGAACTTTCCGCCACCACCTCCGACAGATATTTCCTGAAGAACACCATCGACCTGCGGTTCGGGAAGATGAAGCACAGTGGGCTGCCGTGCCCGCCGCCTTTGAAATAATGCGCGGCTACCTGCTTTAGAAACGGGACCATAACACTATCAGAAAGGGAAAAGCAGAGGAAGAACCAGCACCATCACTATACCCATGATCACCTGCAGCGGCAGCCCCACTTTCACATAATCCATGAAAGAGTACTGCCCGGCCCTCATCACCAGGGCGTTAGGCGGAGTGGAGAACGGGGACGCGAAGCACATGCTTGCCGCCACGGTCACCGCAAACAGGAACGCCACGGGGCTCACCCCTATCTGCTGGGCGCACTGCAGGGCTATCGGGGCCATGAGCACGGCTGTAACCGTATTGCTTATGAACATGGTCATCAGCGAGGTGACGAAATATATCCCCGCCATCAGGACCATAGGCCCGTACGAGCCGAGGCTGCCGGCCATCGCGCCGGATATGTAATCAGAGACGCCCGTCTTTTCAAGGGCGAGGGACATCGGGAGCATGGCCGCGAACAGCACGATGGTCTCCCAGTTGATGGTCTTGTATGCGGCCTCCACATTCCTGAAGCACCCCGTCAGCACCATCAGCATGGCTGCGATCATGACAGCCGTGACAGGGGCGACAGGTATGAAGTTGAACACCATCATTGCCACCATTGCTATCATTATCACCGCGGCCACCGGGGCCTTGTAGTCGAGGGTGACCTTCCTTGCCTGCTCCAGAGGTTCCCCGAGCACCACCCACTCGGAATCCTCTTTCCCGAGCCGGGCTATGTCGGCCCATGCGCCCTGGACCAGGAGCACATCCCCGTTGTGTATCACCTCCTGCCCGAGCTCATGCAGGATATACTCCTTTTTACGCCTGATACCCAGGACGTTCACGTTGAACTTGTCCCTGAACCCGGCTTCCTTGACAGTCCGGTTCACTATGTTAGACGAAGGGGTAAGAAGTATCTCCGCTATGCCTATATCATAGAAAGCCAGTGTCTTTCCGTTCCTTGTGGTCATCTCTGAAGCATGCTCGTCAAGCATCTCAAGCCCCATGTCACCCGCGAAGCTGTGAACGGCCTCCGCCTCGCCCGTGACATAGAGGATGTCCCCGTTCTTGATGACCGTGCCGGCCGAGGCGAGCTTCTGGGTCACAGTCTTCAGGAAACGGTGCTGCGCGGACTCTATCCTGCGGATTTCCAGAACATTGAGTTTGTAGACCTTGCGGACGTCCATATCTATGATTGTCTTCCCGATGGCCTTTGAGCTGTTTACTGCCCTGAGCCTGAACAGATTGCTGGAAAGTCCGTATTCCTTTGCGAGCTGCCCGAGCGTTTTCCCGGACGAAGTTCCCGAGTCCTTCCCTCCATTCTTCCCGAGGAACCATTTTGTAAGCGGCATCAGGACAAGGATACCTGTAATCACGCATATTATGCCTACCGGCGTGAACGAGAAGAAAGACAGGGAATCATAGCCCGCCCCTGTCAGGGTGTCGTTTATAATAAGGTTCGGAGGAGTACCGATAAGTGTCATCATCCCTCCCATGCTGCTTGCGAAGGCGATCGGCATCAGCAGGCGCGAGGCGTTTATACCGGCATTATGGGCCATGCTGACCACTATAGGGAGCATGAGGGCCACCGTACCGGTATTGCTGACGAATGCTCCTATGGCCGAGGTGACCACCATCACCAGGACGAACAGCCTTGGTTCACTGTTTCCGGCAAGTTTCAGTATGCGGGAACTGATCATCTTCGCCAGGCCTGTCTGGAAAATGGCCCCGCCGACCACGAAAAGGCCGATCATCATGATCACTACATTATTGGAGAACCCTGACAGGGCCTCCTCCGGAGTCAGTACCCCCGTTACCATCAGGGCGATGAGGGAGCACAGCGCGACTATGTCTGACCGGACCTTGCCGGAGACGAAGAATGCCGACGCGATTATAAGAATAATTATGGTGACAAGCATCCGAAAAAATTAAATTTGAGAAAACCGGAGTCCGCAGCGCTACAGACCGGAATAGCGGCAGTGACCGGCGTATCCATACAAAAATAAATAATTGCAAGGATTTTTTCAACAATTTTTTATGTCATTTCGAACGGGCAGCCGAAAACCTGCCGGCCCGGCTGTCATTTCAAACGTTCCACTGCCATCCCAAGCGCAGAGGAAGAATATGCCTACAACACTACTGGTCTCCTACCATCAAATCCTCCACCTCCGGACTCTAACCTACGATCAGGATGACAGGCAGAACGTCGTTTTATTTCATGGGACACTCCCGGATACCGGAATTCCCGGCGGCAAATATAGGACAAAAGAAAACCTGCAGACAAGGCCCTGACAGCTCCTGAATGCATGTTTTTCTCTTTTTTTATGTTTTTTACGAATCTTTATACGGAAGAGTTTCTGTTTCTTTATGTTTTTTCAAATCTTTATAAAATTTCTTTTTTTTATTCACACATAACCCTCTTGAATAGCCCCTACCGCCTATCGCTCATTTAGAGTACAAGTCTCGAAATGACAGCAAAGCATTTCCAGTGTATAACATTTCAGAAAAAATTTGTTCAATATGTAAAAATGATTACCTTTGCCTGTGTTTCAGATTTGAATAATTCAAAATTAGAATTTTCATCCCTGAAAAAGACAATACACAAACAATTAAAAGGAGACAGAAAATATGAAGAAGAAATTCAGATGCCTCGTGTGCGGATACGTATATGAGGGGGAAAACCCACCGGCAGAGTGCCCTATCTGCCATGCAAAGGCAGACAAGTTCGTTGAAGTAGTGGAGACCGAAGGTGCAAAGGCATGGGCTGACGAGCACAGGCTCGGAGTTGCCAAGGGAGTGGATCCGGAGATCCTCGAAGGGCTCCAGGCACATTTCAACGGAGAATGCTCCGAGGTCGGAATGTACCTCGCGATGAGCCGCCAGGCAGACAGGGAAGGCTATCCGGAGATTGCAGAGGCATTCAAGAGATACGCTTTCGAAGAGGCTGACCACGCTTCAAGGTTTGCAGAGCTTCTCGGCGAAGTAGTATGGGACACCAAGACCAACCTCGAAAAGAGAATTGAGGCCGAGGCAGGCGCATGCGAGGACAAGCTCCGCATCGCAAAGCTCGCCAAAGCCCAGAACCTCGACGCCATCCATGACACCGTCCATGAGATGTGCAAGGACGAAGCCCGCCACGGCGCCGGCTTCCAGGGCCTCTACAACAGGTATTTCAAGAAATAGTCCATCCCGAAAGGGAACAATAAAAAAGATGCAGCTCCGGTCAAGAGCTGCATCTTTTTCATTGTCATCAGCCTGAACCGCTTCCTGTCATTTCGACAGAGCACGTTTCTGTCATTTCGACCGAGCGAAGCGAGTGGAGAAATTGTTGGAAAGGATTGTCAGATTTCTCAACACACAGCACATGCCCGGGATGACAAAGGAGTGCCTCTAATGGCAGACGCGCCTCAGATAATAGAGCCATCCTACTTTCCGGTCCTCATTGGCACAGCGAGTTTCCTGCACCGGACGCCAGTTGCAGACAAAATGTTCCTGATATCCGTTTCAACAGGCAATGTCTTCCATGCCGGCAGCGCAAATAATGTATACAGAGACAAACAGCGTATGCACACCTGGAGGAAAGACCTTTCTGCAACTCCAGGTGTGCAGCCCCCAGTCAGAGAATCCACTTTCCACAGTCCCACCCCTGACACAGAACCTACCTGCTTGCTGAAGCCGGAAGAAACACATCCGCTGTCATCCGGAGCATCAATCGAGGGATCCGCCAAAAGGACAATCCGGACCCCAGGCCCATCCCCGGTACCGCATCAACACCTTTCATGACAACTCTGAACCCTGAAGCATGCCTCTCTCCCATAACAACCTAACTGACAACACCTTGCAAAAAGACACCCTGCTTCAGACCCCCTCCCGAATACGGTCTGAAGCAGGGCATCTTTTTACAACCCCATAACAATCAGTCAATTACAAAGCACAGCTCTGCGCCAGGGTTCCGTATCTTCCCTCCCCGGATGACCTCCTCCCGATGCCGGAAAGGATATGCCGCCAGTGCTGTCATACAACCACCTCCAGATACCCTTTACATTTTTATGGTGCGCAATAAAATCTGTTTTTACCTGCCGGCAACAGACTACAGCAGCCCCTCTACCTTTTCCTTGAACTCCTCCTTGCCCATCAGGCCGACATTCATCTGAGGTTCGCCTTCTGCAGGGATGAAAAGTACTGAAGGGATGGACCTTATGCCGTATGCGGCGGAAAGGGCCTTGGCATTGTCCACATTGACCTTGTAGAACCTGACCTTTCCGGCATACTCCCCTGCGAGTTCTTCCATTATCGGGGCCAGCCTCCGGCAAGGTCCGCACCAGTCGGCATAGAAGTCCACTATGGCAGGGCCATCACCGAGATATTTCCAGTCCTCAGTGGAAAAATCCTCTATTTCAGCCTTGTACTGGTCTTCTGTAAGAACCGTCACTTTTCCCGTATCGTTGCCGGCAAAGGCTGAAAAGGCCCCTGCGGCGAGCGCTGCGATAACAGCAATGGTTTTCTTCATTGTTTTCATTTTAATAGTCGTATCTGATAATTTTTAATTTAACGTCAGTTCAACGAATTTAAGTTTAACAATATTATCCTAAAAATCAATATTTTATCATTTATGACCGGAATCCGTCACACTGACGTTAATGATTAAACATGCGTTTAATCATATAATCTAATCCCCAGTCACTTCGTGACAGCCCCTTGTTAAGGGGCGCCACCCCCATCCGCCCCCTCGTCGGGGGCCCTGTCGCAGGCCACAGGGCCTGCTCCTTAATAGGTAATTCGATGTAATTTAATGAATTAAATTCATCGAATTCACGTTAATTCCTGTTAAATTATTTATAAACTGACAGTCCTGTCTTCCCGGATCACTTTCTGCAATCCCGATAGCTGGCCGAGGAATCTGTTCATTCTTCCATACAGATTTCTCCATTCCGGACTCCGTCCTCCAGTCGAAATGACAGGAAAGCAGTTGGCTCTACTTCAGCTTCAAGCCTCAGAGACAAAATGAAGGGAAGGCAGATTCTCGATTTCAGCCGGCTGTCTCCGAGACAAAATGACAAGGACTGGATTCCTGAACTCCTTTAGGCAGGAAGGACCGCTATACCTCGGAACCGAAACCGGAAACAAGGATTTCCTTGACCTCGGCTATCTTCCTGTCCAGAAGCTCCTGCGATGAAGCCTCGCATATAAAGCGAAGATAAGGTTCTGTATTCGAAGGCCTTATATTGAACCACCAGTCCGGGAACTCGACCCTGTATCCGTCAAAGTCCATATATGCGGTGGACTTCTCGCGGGACATGAAATGGTCACGCACGGCATCCATCGCACCCTGCTTGTCTTCAAGGCGGAAATTGATTTCTCCTGAATTCCTGTATTTCTCTATCCTTGAAATAAGCGTGGAGAGAGACACCCCGGCCTTTTTGAATTTAGCTACCACATTGAGAATCAATATAGAAGCAAGCAGCCCGCTGTCCGAATAGAAAAAGTCCCTGAAATAGTAATGGCCGGCGAGCTCCCCTCCGTATACCCCGTCAATCTCACGGAGCTTTCTGGCGGCGAAAGCCCTGCCCACTTTCCATGTCTCCATTTCCGCCCCCATCGGAACGAGGTATTCCCCTACAGCCTTGGAGCTCCTTATGTCCTGCAGCACCTTGCCTTTCTCGCCCTTCTCCTCCAGGAACCAGTGCCCGAGCACGGCTATCATGAGGTCAGGAGATATGAACCTCCCGTTCTCGTCCACGAACATCACCCTGTCGGCATCCCCGTCATATATCACCCCCACATCAGCACCTGTCTTAAGCACAAGGTCTTTGAGGTCAGCGACATTGGACTGGACAAGAGGGTTCGGTTCATGGTTGGGGAAACGTCCGTCCATAGTATCGTAGATGTATGCCGGGGCATCCCCGAAAATCTCCTTCACATAGAGCGACGCCATACCGTTTGACACGTCCATGGCTATCTTCAGGCCGGAGCAGTCCTGCTTGAAGCGCAGCAGGAAGTCAAGGTATTCCTTATGCACATCCATCATGTGGACGGTGCCTTTCCTGGCGGCAGGAGGGCATGGCCTTCCTGCGTCAATCCAGTCGCGGATCTGACCCAGGCCGTTGTCAAGGCCCACCGGGAGCGCATTCTCGCGGGACACCTTCATCCCGTTGTACCGGGCCGGATTGTGGGAGGCCGTTATCTGGACCGACGCCTTGAACCCGTAATTCGCAGTACCGAAATACACCATCGGGGTAGTGCTCAGACCAAGGTCATAGACATCGGCCCCGGCATCCGTGATGCCCTTCACCAGGAAGTCATGTATCTCGTCGGAGGACAGGCGGCAGTCACGGCCGACAAGCACCTTGTCTGCGCCGAGGAGTTCCGGAATGAAGTAGCCTACCTTGTAGGCGGTATCCCTGTCAAAGTCCGCATTGTATATACCGCGGATGTCGTATGCATGAAAAGCTCCCATGATGCTTACTGTCTTGTCCTGTACCTTGGCGTTATCCTGCCTTTGACGATATTCTGCAGTTTCTTGGTTATCATTTTCTTCCTGATAGGGGCCACCTTCTCCACGAAGAGGTGTCCGTCAAGATGGTCCATTTCGTGCTGGATCATCCTGCAGGCAAACTTGTCGAACTCTTCGGTGACCTTCTCGAATGCCTCGTTATAATACTCTACCTTTATTTTCGAAGGCCGCCTTACATCGGCATATACACCAGGGACACTGAGGCATCCCTCCGAATAAGTACACATCTCATTACTTTCCTCAAGAATGACAGGGTTGATCATCGTCCTCCTGAAATCCTTCAGATAGTCATATACGTCAGACACCACGGTGCCGTCCACTATGAGTATCCTTTCAGACACCCCGACCTGGGGAGCGGCAAGCCCGCACCCGTCCGCCGATTTCAGCGTACTTTTCATGCTTTCAACCAACGACGTGATATGTTCCCTGTCGGAAAGGTCGGCCTCCCCGGCCGGCACATTCAGCACTTCCGCGCCATAGAGATAAATTGGCAATATATTGTTTTCCATTGTCTTATAAAATTTTTACCTGCGTCTTCTCCGAGTCACTTTCTCTGAACGGGATTCCGGTACGGACTCAGGGAGAAGGCCAGATGAAAGTCCGCCGGACATCCTGTCGAGATAGCCCTGGAGTATTATCGCCGCGCTTATCCTGTCCACCGAGGACTTGTCCCTGCGTCCGAGAGCCTTCATGCCGCCGTCAATCATAGCCCTGTGGGCAAGCACAGAAGTGAACCTCTCGTCCTCCTTCTCTACCGGCACACCGGGGAAGGCGGCCCCAAGTATCTTCAGGAACACATCCACATCCGCAGCGGCCTCGGACGGCCTTCCGTCCATGTTAACGGGATAGCCCACGACGAACCGGGATATGTTCTCTTTTTCCGAAAAAGATTTGAGATAATCTATTATCTTTGCAGACTGTACTGTGTCGAGCGCGGACGCGAAGATGCCCAGCGGGTCGCTTACGGCGACGCCCACCCTCTTCCTTCCATAGTCTATGCCTATGATCCTGTCCATACCGGCACAAAGGTAACATTTAAGTATGGCAAGACAAAATAAAGATACAAAAGTAAGCAAATTCAGACTTGTCCTCATCGAAGACCAGACCCACAAGCAGTTGTGGTCAGTCCGTTTCACCAAGGTGAATTTCCTGGTCACGGTGGTCACTGTAGTTGTCTGCGCCGCGGCAGTTTTCTACTCCATAATAGCATTCACGCCCATACGCACATTCATCCCCGGCTACCCGGACTCCAACGCGAGGCGTGCCGCCATACAGAACGCCATACTGGCGGACTCCCTTGAAAACAAGATGAAAGTCTGGGAGATATATGCCGTCAATCTCCGCAAGGTGCTGTCCGGAGAGGAGCCGATGAAAATAGACAGCCTCATAAACCTCGGACAGGCGGCAAGCGCATCCGAGACAGGTTTCTCCGAAGAGAAGGACTCCCTGCTGAGGCAGCAGGTCATGGAGGAGGAACAGTTCGTGTTATCCGGACAGAAGGACAGGCTTCTCCCAATTGAAGGGATGCATTTCTTCACGCCCCTGAAAGGCGTCATATCCCAAGGGTACGACAATGTGGTACATCCGTTCGTAGACATAACGGCTCCGGCCAACTCAGTGGTAAAGGCGGCCCTTGAAGGCACAGTGATCTTCGCCGGATGGACCGACGCGGCAGGGTACACCGTACAGATACAGCACAGCAACGACATTATAACCATATACAAGCACAACCAGAAACTGCTCAAGAAGACCGGGGACAAGGTCAATGCAGGCGCCCCGATCGCCCTTGTAGGCAGTACGGGGTCACTGAGTACCGGAGACCACCTCCATTTCGAGCTGTGGTACAAGGGAGAGGCCGTAGACCCTACAAAATACATCAATTTCTGACAATGGAAAATCCGGGAAAAAGGAATATAGCGATCCTGGGATCCACCGGGTCAATCGGCACACAGGCACTAGATGTAATAAGGCAGCACCCAGACAGGTTCAGGGCTGTCCTGCTGGCAGCGAACAACAGCTGGGAGGCACTTTGTTCCCAGGCCCTGGAATTCAAGGCAAAAACCGTGGTGATATGCAACCCCTCACACTTCCGCAAGGTGAAAGATGCGCTTTCGGGGCACGGTATTTCCGTCTACAGCGGAATGAAGTCGGTTTGCAGCATGGTGCAGGATCCTGAAATAGACATGGTGCTGACATCGATGGTGGGGTTCAGCGGACTGGAATCCACATTGGCCGCTGCAGAGGCCGGAAAGACCATAGCACTCGCCAACAAGGAGACCCTCGTCGCCGCAGGAGGCATCGTGATGGAGACGGCCCAAAGGCACGGGGCGAGGATCATCCCCGTGGACTCGGAACACTCAGCGGTTTTCCAGTGCCTGCAGGGCTCCGGCGGTGCGCCTGCGGAAAAGATACACCTCACCGCATCCGGAGGCCCGTTCCGCACATGGACCAGGGAGCAGATAGCTGCCGCCACCCGGGAACAGGCACTCAGGCACCCACAGTGGAACATGGGAAGCAAAGTCACCATCGATTCCGCCACAATGGTCAACAAGGGGCTGGAAGTCATCGAGGCCAGATGGCTGTTCGACATGGACCCGGAAAAAATAAACGTCGTAGTGCACCCGCAGTCCATAATACATTCAATGGTAGAATTCGCCGACGGAGCCGTCATCGCCCAGCTGGGGCACCCTGACATGAGGGAACCCATACAGTATGCCCTCGGATATCCCGAGCGTCTCCGTCTCAACAACAGGAAGCTTGATTTCGCCAGGCTTGCCACACTTACATTCTCAGCACCGGACACGGACAGGTTCCCGGCCCTGGGCCTGGCTTTCGAGGCGGTGAAGAAGGGGGGCAGCATGCCATGCATACTGAACGCGGCCAACGAAGCAGCCGTAGAGGCCTTCCTGCAGGAGCGCATCGGCTTCTATGACATCAGCGGCACCATAGAGTACTGCATGGAGAGGGCAGGGTTTGATGCGGACCCCGACCTTGACACCATTTTCGCCACCCACAGGGAGGTGCTTTCCATGGCAAGGGAGAGAATAGACAAAACCGCGGCATCGCGTACATTGTAACACCAAAATCATTGACAGACAGATGGTAGTATTGATGAAAATACTGCAAGTGATCCTTGCGCTTTCCGTACTGATAATAATACATGAACTGGGACACTTCTTCTTTGCGAAGCTTTTCAGGATAAGGGTAGAGAAATTCTACCTTTTCTTTGATGTGAAATTCGCCCTCTTTAAGTTCAAGCCAAAGAACTCAGACACCGAATACGGCATAGGGTGGCTTCCGCTCGGAGGGTACTGCAAAATATCAGGCATGATAGACGAATCCATGGACATGGACTCCATGAAAAAGCCGCCGCAGCCATGGGAATTCAGGAGCAAGCCTGCATGGCAGAGGTTGCTTGTAATGGCAGGAGGTGTGCTGTTCAACTTCATATTCGCCATACTCCTTTATATCGGGATAATGGCCGGATGGGGAGAGTCATATATAAGCAACGAAAAAAACAGCATCTATGTCAATGACCTTGCATACGAGATGGGGTTCAGGACAGGGGACAGGATTCTCATGCTCGACGACTATGTGCCGGAGAAGTTTGAAATGCTGCAGGCCGATATGGTGCGCAGGACATCCAGTAAAGCCACTGTCCTTCGGGGGGAGGACACCCTGGACATATACATCGACCAGAAAATGGTAGGCGAGATGCTGAATTCCCCGGGGATGTTCGACCTGGCGATACCATTTGTTGTAGACACGATCCAGCCGGCCTCGCCCAACAGGGACTCCGGACTAATGAAGGGAGACAGGATAATCGCCATTGCAGGACAGCAGGCGGACTATCTCCAGGACAGCAGGAAGCTGCTGAAAGGCCATCCCGGAGAATCCGTGACCGCATCTGTACAGAGAGGGGATGACACGCTGGAGGTAAATCTGCAGGTCGACAGTTCCGGGCTTCTGGGCATCTATACCATGCTTCCCGGAGTCGAGAGCAGGAAATACTCCATATTTGAGGCCATCCCGGCAGGTGTGGAACTGGCCTTCTCCACAATCGGAGGATACATCCGGGACCTCAAGCTGGTATTCACGCCAAGCACCGAAGCCTACAAATCCGTCGGGAGCTTCATCTCGATGGGGCAGATTTTCCCGGCGACCTGGGACTGGTACCGCTTCATCAACATTCTTGCCCTGCTGTCAATCATGCTTGGTGTGATGAACCTCCTGCCGATACCTGCCCTGGACGGAGGGCATATCGTGTTCACTGTATACGAGATGGTAACCGGCAGGAAGCCGAGCGACAGATTCCTCGAAGGGGCGCAGATAATAGGCATGATACTGCTGTTCGGGCTGATGATCCTGGCATTCGGGAACGACATCGGAAGGCTCGTCAAATAGCATGCAAAGGAAAACCATTGCCCCATACAGTTTGGAAACCTGCAATAAATCGTTATATTTGTCCGTACGAATAAACCGCACAATATGAAAAAGTTAATATCACTGCTGACAATCCTGGCCACAGTCCTGTCGCTGGTCTCATGCAAGAACCAGGAGAGGAAGCCCCTGCTTCCGAGCATAAGCGGGAAGGCCGGGGAAGTATTGATTGTAATAAACAAGGAATACTGGGAAGGCAGCATCGGAACAGCCCTGAGGGACCTGCTTGCAAGTGACTTTCCCTACCTTCCGCAGAAAGAACCCCTGTATACCCTCATAAACATAACGCCGGGCGCATTCACCGACATTTTCCAGATACACAGGAACATTCTCATTGTAAACATAGAAAGCGGAATCAAACAGCCAGCCGTACTCTTCCGCAATGACGTCTGGGCCACTCCGCAGTGTGTAATAGGCATCAATGCCCCTGACATCGAGTCGGCCTGCCAGCTGATAAACGACAACGGGGAAAAACTCCTGGCCACACTTGAGCAGGCAGAAAGGGACCGGGTGATAACCAATTCAATCCGCTATGAAGAAGTAACGCTGAGGCCGGTCATGGCCGCCCTTACAGGGGGAATACTGCATTTTCCTGGAGGATACTCCCTGAAAAAACAGACTGACGACTTCCTGTGGATAAGCTACGACACACAGTACACCAGCCAGAACTTCATCGTGTTCAAATATCCGGCTGCAGGAACAGAGGCGGATTTCTCCCTCGACACCCTGATGATGCGGAGCAATGAAGCGATGAAGGCAAATGTACCCGGCATGTTCGAAAACACATACATGACAATCAGCAATGCCACCACGCCGGAGGTAAGGTACATAAAGTACCGTGACCGGGAATTCGCCCAGATGCGAGGACTGTGGGATGTACATAAGGATTTCATGGGCGGGCCTTTCGTATCGCATGCCTTCTACAGCCGGGACGGCAAGGAAGTCATAGTAATCGAAGCGTTCGTGTATGCCCCGAAATATGACAAGAGACACTATCTCAGGCAGGTGGAATCCATACTGTATTCTTTCGAATGGGGTTCCGGTAACACAAAATAACAAAAAATATTTTGCGCGATAAAAAAATATTATATACCTTTGCACTCCCTTTAGGAGAAAAGGGTATTTTGGTGGGTTCGTATAACGGTTAGTACTCAAGATTTTCATTCTTGCAATAGGGGTTCGATTCCCCTACCCACTACAAGAAATATAAAAAGATAAAAAATGGCAAATCACGCATCAGCAGACAAGCGTACTCGCCAAAGCGAAAGACGCAGATTGCATAATAAGTATTATGCAAAGACTACAAGGAACGCGATCCGCGCCCTGAGGAACACGACAGACAAGAATGAAGCACAGGCAAGTGCCCCTAAGGTATATGCCATGATTGACAAGCTTGCCAAGATCGGTGTAATCCACAAGAACAAGGCAGCCAACCTCAAGAGCGGTATTGCAGTCTATATCAACAAACTTTCGTAAAGAAAGCTACCCTTTAAAGGTTTTCTTATAGCTGAAAAAGAAGCTGGAACAGGCGTCCGGCTTCTTTTTCACTTAAAAATAAAAAACAAAGGTCACAGCATGTCATGATGCACCCGGAATACTATCCGGTGCGGACAGTTCACTGACAGGATTCCTCCAGGGCACCGCCTCAGCAGCGGAAAACACTGTGCCGGTGGTGTGGGGAGAAAAGAACATACAAGACGGGATGTAGCGCAGTTGGTAGCGCACTACGTTCGGGACGTAGGGGTCGGGCGTTCGAGTCGCCTCATCCCGACAAGGACGGAAGCAGGGCAATCTGTTTCCGTCCTTTCTTTTTTTTGAATGAAATTTCACATTTATGTCAAAAAAGATGTAAATTTGGAACGCTTCAAATGGAGCAGGATCACAATCGCTTAATTTTTAACAGGATGGCATTTAAAGGAATCATTGAAGTAGACACACAGAAGTGCAAAGGCTGCTCAGTGTGTATAGCCAACTGTCCGACCCAGAGCATACAGCTTTCAAAGATGGTCAACAGTAAGGGATATCATTATGCCGAAATGGCCGGGGAAGGCTGCATAGGCTGCGCAAACTGTGCGGCAGTCTGCCCGGATTCGGTAATTACCGTTTACAGAGTAAAAATATAAGGATATGGCAGAGAAGATTTTGATGAAAGGAAATGAAGCGATTGCCATATCGGCAATCCGCAACGGTGTCGACGGGTATTTCGGCTACCCTATCACTCCCCAGTCCGAGGTGATGGAGACCCTCATGAAAGAAAAGCCGTGGGAGTCAACCGGAATGGTAGTCCTCCAGGCAGAAAGCGAAACATCCTCTATCAACATGGTATACGGAGGAGCCAGCTGCGGAAAGAAAGTGATGACCTCCTCCAGCAGCCCTGGAGTCAGTCTCATGTGCGAAGGAATCAGCTATATGGCAGGAGCGGAGCTGCCATGCGTAGTAGTGGACGTGATGAGGGGAGGCCCCGGACTCGGGACCATCCAGCCAAGCCAGAGCGACTACAACCAGATTGTCAAGGGAGGCGGCCACGGAGACTACCACAACATCGTCATTGCGCCGGCATCCGCACAAGACATGTACGACTTCATCGACTGGGGTTTCGAACTGGCGTTCAAATACAGGAACCCGGTAGTAGTCCTCGCGGACGGCATCATTGGCCAGATGATGGAGAAAGTGGAGCTCCACCCGATGAAGCCGCGCAGGACTGATGAGGAAATCCTTCAGGCGGCACCATGGGCGACGACAGGCAAAGCGGCCACACGTGCAAGGAACATCATCACATCACTGTCCCTCGATGCGGACATACAGGAAAAATTCAACCGCAAGCTCAAGAACAAATACGACATCATTGAACAGACCGAGGTCAAGTACAGCGAATACATGGCAGAGGATGCCGAATACATCTTCGTGGCATTCGGATGTTCTTCCCGCATATGCGAGGCAGTTGTGGACGAACTCAGGGGAGAAGGCATCAAGGCCGGACTGCTCAGGCCGGTCACTCTCTATCCTTTCCCTTCAAAAGAAATCGCCCGCCTGGCAGGACAGGCCAGGAGCATGATGAGCGTAGAGCTCAACCTCGGCCAGATGGTGGACGATGTACGCCTGGCAGTCGCAGGCGCATGCCCCGTATATTTTTACGGAAGACAGGGAGGGAACATATTCACCCCAGAGGAGATTGTCATGGAGTTCAAGAAAGCCAACTCGCTGGAATAGCCAGCCCCGGAGTAGATTAACAAATTAGCTTAGAAGAAAATGAGTATCAGCACTGAAGAAATAAGAAAGCCGGAAAACATCGTTTACAGGAGACCGGCCCTGCTCACGGACAACGTGATGCACTACTGCCCCGGCTGCTCTCACGGCACAGTACACAAGATACTGGCTGAAGTGATAGAAGATATGGGCATCCAGGACAAGACAATCGGAATCTGTCCTGTGGGTTGTTCAGTATTCGCCTACAACTATATCGACATAGACTGGCAGGAAGCCGCACACGGACGGGCTCCAGCCCTGGCCACCGCCACCAAGAGGCTCTGCCCTGACAAATATGTGTTCACATACCAGGGTGACGGAGACCTTGCGTCGATAGGTACCGCCGAGATCATCCATGCCTGCGGACGCGGCGAAAACATCGTCGTAATCTTCATTAACAACGGCATATACGGCATGACCGGTGGCCAGATGGCACCTACGACCCTCATCGGAATGAAGACATCGACCACCCCTTACGGGCGCGACCCGAAGCTGAACGGATTCCCGCTGGTGATAGCTGACATGCTGGCACATCTCGACGGTACGGCATACATCACCAGGCAGTCAGTACATACGGCACCTGCCGTCAGGAAAGCCAAGGCAGCCATACGCAAAGCGTTCGAATACAGTCAGAAAGGGATAGGTCTCTCGTTCGTGGAGATAGTCTCTACATGCAACTCCGGATGGAAGATGACCCCTGTAGACGCAAATAAATGGATGGTAGAGCACATGTTCGAGAAATACCCTGTCGGAGACATAAAGGATGTCCTGGCAGCCAAATAAAGAAGGATGCCGCAAGGCCCGGTCCCGCGCCTTTATAGCGGGAAGGCCCTTATTGACGATACAAAACACTACATTAAACGATATTTCAGATGAAAGAAGAAATAATCATAGCAGGATTCGGAGGGCAGGGAGTCCTTTCAATGGGGAAGATTCTGGCATACTCCGCCATCATGCAGGACATGGAAGTCACCTGGATGCCTTCCTACGGCCCGGAAATGAGAGGTGGCACTGCCAATGTCTGCGTCATCCTGAGCGACAAGAAGATAGGCTCCCCTATTGTAACGAAATACGATACGGTCATAGCGCTCAACCAGCAGTCGCTCGACAAGTTCGAAAAAACAGTAAAGCCCGGAGGGCTGCTCCTTTATGACCCGAACGGGATTACACGCACACCCGAGCGGACTGACATCGAAATACACAAGATCGACGCTATAGAAGTGGCGGCAAGGCTCGGAAACTCCAAAGTATACAACATGGCCGTACTCGGGGCGTTCCTCAAGCTCCGTCCCGTAGTGGCAATGGAGAATGTAGAAAAGGGGCTCGCAAAGTCCATCCCGGCACGCTACGGCAGCCTGATTCCTGTGAACAAGGCAGCCATAGAAGAAGGGATGAAAGCTGTCGAATGAAATTTGCAGGACACTGATTTTGATTTGTCCTGAAAAAAACTTATCTTCGCGCTGTAAGTTTCAAAATTGCTGAACTGCATGCTTGAGAGTATCAGAAAGGATATCGAACGGCTGGTCGCCGCATATGAAGCGGAAAAAGAGCTGAGGATCAACCTTGAAGAAAAGCTCCTGCACTGCAAAGAAGAAACTGAGGCTTACAGGAAGCAGATCACAGAACTAGACAGACTGACAGATAACTTGAAACTGAAAAACGCATTCCTCTGCACTTCCGGTGATGCGGATCAGGCAAGAGCCAGAATAGAGAGGATGATTAAAGATATCGACAGATGCATCTCGTTGATGGAGAAGTAGATGAAAAGGGTTATAACAGTCCCCACATTAGGGGGTATATACAAGTTCACTGCAAATTCTCCTGAAGATGAGGAGATAATACGGAAAGTCGCCAAAACTGTCAACAGCAAGGCGGAAGGGCTGCAGAAGATATACCCCGGGAAGACAGAGGCGGAAATAAGCCGCATGATTGCACTGAACGAGGGAATCAAGGCGGCAAGGATGCAGAGGCAGCTGGAAGATATCAGGCGTGAATCGGAGGAGATGCAGAAAGAACTTGAAAGTTATCTTGACAATATGTGAAAATATAGCCGTTAGTTACTTATTTTGCTGAAATCATCAATTTACTTTAAGTAACCGAGTGTACTCGAATGGCAATGACGGACCTATGTTACCCTTGACAGGGGATTCCGCTTGCGGGACGGAGGATGTCAGAACCAATTTTTCGGAGCTCAAATCTTATTTATTTAAGATTTCCTGAAAATCTGGCTAACGGCTTTTTTATATTTAATGTTTAATCTGGCCGGTCAGCTTCAAAGCTGACCGGCCTTTTATTATGCCAGAAGCACGGACAAGAAAAGTTGGACTGACTATTGTTTATTAATTATATAAAAGACTATGAGTATATTATTCTATTTTCTAACGGCTTTCCTTGGAGCTGTGATTGCTCTGGGTACATATATATATGTCCGCAAACTCATGCTCAACGGGCGTAAAGAAGAGATCATCCAGAAAGCCGAAGTAGAAGCCGAGAAAATCAAATCGGAGAAAATCCTTCAGGCAAAAGAGAAGTTCATCCAGCTAAAGAGCGAGCACGAACAGTATATCAACGAGAAGAACAGCCAGATACGTGAAATCGAGAGCCGGCTGAAACAGAAGGAGAACACACTGAACCAGCAGAATGCGGAACTCTCAAGGAAAAACAAGGACGCAGAAGCCATCCGGGAGAATCTCAAGAACCAGATGGAGATCGTGTCAAAGAAATCTGAAGAATATGACATGCTGCGCAGCCAGGCCATACAGCAGATAGAGAGCATAGCCGGCATGACGGCCAACGAGGCAAAGAACCAGCTGATGGAAAACATGAAAGCCGAGGCGAGGTCCCAGGCGCAGTCATACATCAACGACGCAATGGACGAGGCAAGGCTCACTGCAAGCAAGGAAGCGAAACGAATCATAATCAATACAATCCAGAGAACAGCCACCGAGACCGCCATTGAAAATGCAGTGACGGTGTTCAATATCGAGAGCGACGAAATCAAAGGCCGCATCATCGGGCGTGAAGGACGTAACATACGCGCACTAGAGGCTGCGACAGGAGTAGAAATCGTAGTCGATGACACTCCGGAAGCCATTCTGCTGTCAGCATTCGATCCTGTCAGAAGGGAAGTCGCAAGGCTTGCGCTCCACCAGCTGGTGATAGACGGGAGGATACATCCGGCCCGCATCGAAGAAGTCGTTGCCAAGGTGCAGAAGCAGCTCGAGGACGAGATCATGGAGACGGGGAAGAGGACATGCATCGACCTCGGCATACACGGGATGCACATAGAGCTCGTAAAGCTGATAGGGCGAATGAAATACCGTTCATCATACGGGCAGAACCTTCTCCAGCACTCACGAGAAGTGGCGAACATCTGTGCCACAATGGCTTCAGAGCTCGGGCTCAACCCGAAGATAGCAAAGCGTGCCGGACTGCTGCATGACATTGGAAAGGTGTCCGACGAGGATCCGGAGCTTCCACACGCAATCCTCGGAATGAAACTGGCAGAGAAGTACAAGGAGAAACCGGAGGTATGCAACGCCATCGGAGCACACCACGAAGAAATCGAAATGACTTCAATCATCTCCCCTATCGTCATGGTAGGCGACGCAATATCAGGGGCGCGTCCGGGTGCACGCCGCGAGGTGATAGAATCATACATCAAGAGGCTAAAAGACATGGAGAACATAGCCCAGTCATACCCTGGAGTGACAAAGACTTACGCCATCCAGGCAGGTCGTGAACTGAGGGTGATAGTGGGGGCAAACCAGGTAAGCGACAGTGATGCGGAGACCCTCTCAGGAGAGATAGCCAAGAAGATACAGGAGGAAATGGTATATCCGGGACAGGTGAAGATCACGGTAATACGTGAGACCAGGTCCGTTGCATTTGCAAAATAAAAATCAGAATATCATGTCCTATCACATGAAATGCATAAGAAGCATACTTGTGCTGGCGGCTGTCACCGCCGTCACATTACTTTACGGCCAGGGGTTCGTAATGCCGGAGAATACAGTAAGCTGGAAGGTCTCCGCCGAACATGTCAATGACAGCACCTATAAGGTGGTGTTCACCGGGAAGATTGCTGACGGATGGCACACATACGGCATCGGGAGCGACCTCTATCCGACAGCCGTTGAATTCGGTGAACCGTCCGGGTTCAGACTTTCAGGCGGACTGCAGGAACTGTCCGCCTCTACAGACTATGACGGGACGAAAGTGTTTTTCAACACGATTGTCATAGGGCAGGAGATAATACGAACGACACCGGAGCCGTTCGATGTCAAGGGAGAGCTCACATGGATGTCCTGCACCGATACACAGTGCGCATCTCCTGAATACAAGACATTCTCCGTCAGCATAGAGGCGGCGCAGGATTCAGGCACCGCCATATCCGCCTCTGACAACAGTACACCGACAGAAAAGAAAGGCTTCAACTGGGGGCTCATAATCGAGGCCATCCTGTGGGGATTCGCCGCCCTCCTTACGCCTTGCGTATTCCCAATGGTGCCGATGACGATTTCCTTCTTCATGAAAGGGTCGTCCACCCCTGCAGCAGGAAGGTTCAAGGCCATAATGTACGGAGTATTCATCGTACTGCTCTATACAGTGCCAATATCGCTGATTATCCTCATCACATGGCTCGCCGGCGGGGATGCCGTCACGGCGGACATATTCAACTGGCTGGCGACACACTGGCTACCTAATATCATATTCTTTATCGTATTCATGATATTCGCAGCCTCGTTCTTCGGAGCGTTCGAGATAGTGCTCCCTTCATCCATTGTCAACAAGAGCGACAGGAAAGCCGATAAAGGAGGTCTCGTAGGGGTATTCTTCATGGCCCTTACTCTCGTGCTCGTATCATTCTCATGCACAGGGCCTATCGTCGGGACAGTGCTGATAAAGTCCACGGAAGGGGAATTCTGGTCTCCGATGATCACGATGCTGGCATTCTCCATAGCATTCGCACTCCCTTTCACCATACTGGCACTCTTCCCTTCACTGCTGAAAAATCTGCCGAAGAGCGGCGGGTGGCTCAATTCAGTGAAAGTGGTGCTCGGGTTCATCGAGGTGGCCCTGGGATTCAAGTTCCTGAGCGTTGCGGACCAGACCTACCACTGGGGACTGCTTGACAGGGAAGTATATCTCGCGATATGGATTGTAGTATTCACACTGCTCGGATTCTATTTGCTTGGCAAGATACGTTTCGCCAACGACGAGAAAGTGGAGCACCTGTCAGTAAAGAGGCTTGCGCTGGCAATTGCCGTGTTCTCTTTCGTAGTGTATATGATTCCGGGCATGTTCGGAGCACCGCTGAAAGCGCTCTCAGGCTATCTGCCGCCTATCACGACGCAGGATTTCGTAATCGGCCAGGGCGGCACCTCCACTGTCAATGCCGCAGCATCCACTGATGTGGCGCAAGGGAGCAAGTCGGAAAAATACGGACTGCACCTCCCTCTGGGGCTAAGCGGATATTTCGACCTTGAAGAAGGTCTCGCTGCCGCAAAGGAAGCAGGGAAGCC
>CALVCB010000001.1 GCA_944325965.1 uncultured Bacteroidales bacterium | reverse complement strand
CCTTCATACGTGCAGGACATCATGGGGCCGCTGTTCTTCGACTACGGATTCGGCCCGTTCCGCTGGGTCTGCATGTCAGAAAAGCCGGAGGACCTGGCCAAGAGCGACGCCCTGGCTGTCAAGGTACTGAAGGGAATCGCGCAGACCGCGCCGGAAGAGATACAGGGACAGCTGCATGACAACATCCACTGGATCGAAGAGGCAGGGCGGAACCACCTGGTGGTAGGCTCACAGGCCCGCATCCTGTATGCCGACTGCGAAGGCAGGATGAAAATAGCCCTCGCATTCAACGAGGCCATCCGCAAAGGCGAAATCACGGCCCCGATAGTCCTGGGACGCGACCACCACGATGTATCCGGGACAGACTCCCCTTACCGGGAGACGTCCAACATATATGACGGCTCCGCATTCACCGCAGACATGGCCGTGCAGAATGTCATAGGCGACTCGTTCCGCGGGGCCACCTGGGTATCCCTCCACAACGGAGGAGGCGTCGGCTGGGGCGAGGTCATCAACGGAGGCTTCGGCATGGTGGTGGACGGCACACCTGACGCAGAGCGGCATATCAGGGAGATGCTGTTCTGGGACGTGAACAACGGCATAGCCCGCCGCAGCTGGGCCCGCAACGAAGGCGCCCGGCATGCCATCGAAAGGGAGATGCGGCGCACCCCGGGACTGCGCGTCACTCTGCCTAACATAGCCGACGACAGTGTGATAGAGGACGCATTGAAATAGGCATCCGGAGAAAATCCCCGGATGCCTTCACAACAACATAAACAACCTATTTATTCAGTCACTTCCTGTATGACGCCCCATTCCGGACCTACCATATCCGCAAATCCCTGTTCTTTAAAATAAGAATCCTCCCCTGATGTTGCGGCCTTCTGGTAAGCATACCAGGCAGGCTTCGGAGCACCGCCCCACGTGGCATCATTGAACTTGCGCAGGCCGAGCTGGGCGCCTTCGGCCGCATTGTCATACCAGTTGTGCCACTGCAGTCCTTCAATCCCGTCCAGCTGCTTGATTTTGAGCCAGCTGAAAGCAAGTCCGGCAGCCTGGTCTGCAAGCATGCCGTCCTGATACGATGTAGAGGAAATCCCGGACCCTACACCGGCTTCCGAAAGCCATACCCTGCGTTTCAGGGAACCCTTATACATATTTTCCGGCTTGCTTACCCATCTGTCCAGGACTTCGAGATTGCGCATGGATACATTGGCTGTCTGCATGGAGAATGACACGGACGGGTCCTCCCACACGCGGGGATTGGCGATCTCGGTAGAATAGCTGTGATATGCCGGAGCCCAATAGAAATCACCTTCCGCAGCACTGAACCTGTTCATGTAGTCCAGCATATCGACCACGGTATACCATCCGCCTCCGGCAGGTGCAGCCCACCCGTGCGTAAGCGATATGAACGCCTCTGCGTTCGGGTCATACTGGTGAACGATATTGTAGACCATCCTCATGGATTTCAGATAAGTGTCCATGTATGTGGATACAGGGACGTCAGAGCCCATGTTGGTCCAATGGACACCTCCGTCAACTTCATTGTGGATAATCCAGTGAGAAACCCTCATGTCGCTCCCGCTGTACCTTGAAGCGAAGAAATCTATCATGGCCGCGTAGGCATGTACGGCTTCAGGCGTGGTCATGTCAGGCATCGTATACAGCGTACCGGAATAGTCCGGATGCTGAAGGAGGTCCCCCAGCTGCGGATCCGCGCTCTGTGCCGCATTCTGAATGAGCAGGATGGCAGCTACAGACATACCGTATTTGGAAGCCGTCCTCAAAGGCTCGTCCAATTCAGCCCTTACGCGGGCCTCGTTGAAATAGTATGTCTTGCCGAGATATTCGTGAGAAAGCGTGTACCCGTCGCCAGGAGTAAGGCTCATGTAGCTCATAGGAAGGAGGTTGATCGTGGCACTCCCCAGATCCAGGGCCTGGATTTCGGCCTCAAGGCCGGCAGCGACAATCCCTCCCAGTCCCTTCTTGTGCCTGAGCTCTATCCTCGGAAGTCCCGGCCCTATACCGGCTATCCTGTCAGGGTCCGCATAGACGGCATGAGACATGAGCTCGTCCGCGCTGTCACCTTCTTTGAAGACAGCCCATTTCGAAAGCAGCCTGTCATACTGCACATCCCCGAATGAAGTGGTCCTGTCCACCGACACGCTGAAAGAAGAAGACGTGATCTCATGCCTGTACTCTGCCGGGACCACGGTCATGCCGAACATGTCCGCAAACGGAGGGAGTTCGGCCAGGAAATATTTACCGCCGTCAGGACAGGTCCCGGTAACCACAACGTCAGAAGCGCTGACGGTAACGGAAGATACCGATGCCTGATAGTCCGTATCCAGATACTCGTTTATCCTGCGGGCATACTCCTCCCTGGCCTGTGCAGCATCATTCTCAGCATCCTCGGCCGCCTGCTCCTCCTTGTTCATGGGACGCATCACAAGTTTCCTCAGACATATCCTGCTGCCGCCTACGACAGATTCCCCGAGATCGAACCTGAGATAATCACCGGACTTGCCCCAGCCGAATTCCCTCATCGACGATTTCATCCTCACAGAATACGGGGTCCACTCCGAAGCGGCATCCGCCCCCTGTCCGGACTGCGCGTGTGAAGCATCCAGGCCAGTTTCCCTGTCCAGGAAGAAGAACTCTGTCTTGTCTATCGGGTTCTCGGCCTTGTATTCAAATGCAAATACAGTATTGTCCGCTGGCAGGTCAGTCTTAAACGGATCCAGAAATACATACGGATCCCCGTCCGGAAGTACTATGGTATAACTCCCGTCATCCTCCTGCGTGACAGACGCCACACTGATGCTGCTTTTTACGTTTATGTCCATCCACACAAAAGAAGAGCTGTCAACTCCCATGTCCCCGGGAGGGACAAGATCGGCCAGATCTGCCGTCCGCTCACACGCCGCGGAAACCATCAGTACGGCAACGGCCCCTGCAAACGGAATTCCTTTCCTTTTCATACTTTTCATCAAATAATCAATTAAAAACTACAAACACTCTATTTCACGATCATCGGATCTCGTCTTCATCCACGATTATGTCCCAGTCTTCAATGCCTATCACCCCGAGATACTTCGCGAACACTTCATCTTCGCGGTCCGTACCTGCGGCCTGGTATACATACCATGCCGGCTTAGGGGCTCCTTTGTACTCTTCATTGTTGTATTTCCTCAGGCCCAGCAGGGCGCCGCTGCCGTCACCGGCATTGTCAAACCAGTTGTGCCACTGATGGGCGTCCACGCCGTCCATGGCCTTTATCTTCTTCCATGCATAAGCAGTCCCGGCAGCCTGTTCCTCCAGATCGGCATCAGAGTAGGATCTGGAATTAATGCCCGCCTCCGAAAGCCACAGGGACCTCTTTCTGGTACCGTGGTACATATTCTCGGGCATGAATATCCATTTGTTTATCACTTCTAGGTTCCTGAATGAGATGCACGGTGTCTCCATGGAGAACGTAGAATAAGGGCATTCCCAGCATCTCGGGTCAAGAAGATCCCACGGATATGTGTGATATGCCAGACCCCACCTGTAGTCCCCTTCATTCCTGCCCATGGCATTTATCACCTCAAGCATGTCCTTCGCCGGGTAGTCCCCTGCAATCCCCGTCCAGGAATGGGTAAAGGAAGCAAGGACTTCAGCATTGGCATCATACTGCCGCACAATATTGTATACCAGCCTGAGCACCTTGATGTAGTAGTCCGTAAGGACGTACATCGGCCTGTCCCCTGCATTGGCCCATGACCTGGCCGCATCCACCTCGTTAAGGACTATCCACTTGTCAACGCGGCCATAAAGGTCATCCTGCCTGCAATACCGTCCGGCAAGGAAATCGGTGACAGCGGCAAAGCAGTTCACCGATTCCGGCGAGGTCATATCAGGCATTATCAGATTGCCGCCGTTGCAGGCCGGGTCAGTAAGCAGCCGGCCGAGTTCCTTGTCCGCGGCATCCTTTGCAGGCTGCACAAGCAGTATCGCCGCCACGGCCATCCCGCGCCGGCGGGCCTCAAGGAGGACATTGTCCAGATTGGCCTCAATGAATCCTTCATCGAAATAATACGTCTTCCCACCATATTCGTGCGCCACCCGGCCTTCCCCGGGAGTAAGATACGTGAACATAGTGATGTACATGTTCAGCGTAGCACTGCCTGCTCCCAGGTCATCGAAATCCGAGATGAAATCATTGGGATGAACGCCCCCGATTCCTTTCTTGTTCTTCAGGACAGTCTCCGGACGGTGTAAAGAAGAAGGCACCGAGTCAGCGTACCGGGCAAACGATACCAGACGGTCCTCTCCATCCGGGGCTTTCTCGAAGATGGCCCATTTCGAAAGCAGCCTGTCATATCCCGCGCCTCCGGAATGCATGAAACGGTCCACCTCGAATGAGAATTCAGTACTTTCAGGATAATACTCCGAAAGAGGCTCCTGAAGACGGAGAAGGTCCATATATGGAGGGATTTCCGCCACATAGAACTCACTTTCCCCGGTATAGTTGCCCCTGACCGTAACCTTGTCCGCACTGACATTGACATCAGTTATCCTCGAACTGTAGTCTGCACTGACATACCCGCGGATCCGATTGCCGAACTCAACATCGGCCGCTGAATATGGCGGCCCGTCATAGCCAGCCTTGTCGCATGCATAAAGCCACGGGGACAAGACCATGAAGAGAAGTGTTCTCAAGATTACGGTCAAAAGGCCCTTTGCGGATAAATTGTAAGGCATCCCTGCCTGTACCGGACAATTCATAAAGCCAATCAAGATTTGATATTCGTGCGAAACGCATTATATCAAATCTTGGATTGGATAAATCTTGCACCGGAATGCAAAAGAATAAAAAAATATCTGTGAAAATGCCCCGCCAGTCCGGACACGGACAATACGCCATGCCGGAAATTACCTACCTGGACACCGTCACCTCGGCATAGACAGGCAGATGGTCAGACGCCACGGACACATCGCCCGAGGAGAAGTGCCGCAGTACGGAAGATGTCACGACCGCATACCGTCCAGTCCCTTTCATGGCCAATATGTAATCTATACATCTGTCCGGGGAATCGGACGGGAATGTCATTTCTTCCGGAGAGAGGACGTCCCAATACCCGGAAAACTCCTCCATGGTAGCGCTGCCCGGGACCGCGTTCATGTCCCCGCAAAGGAAGACAGGCCTGTCCCCTCCGGCATACCTGGCCCGGAGCATTTCCGTAATGGCCCGTACCTGGGCAATCTGTGCAGCACCGGACACATGGTCGAGGTGCGTGGACGCCACTACGCAGTTTTCGAATTCCATCACCACCAAAGCCCGTGGCTCCGCCCCGTCTCCCTGCGGCAGTACGGCCGACCATCCGTCGATTGCCTCCATATCCCCCCTGGCGGCAATGCCGTCTCCATAAGCGCCGCCGTCATAAGGCATAGCAGCGCCGAACAGACGGTTCCAGCCTCCCATTTCCGAAGCGAACAAATCAAGCTGGTATACACTTCCGGTTCTCGCGGCACAGCTGTCGAGTTCGTTCATGGAAACCACGTCCGCCCCCGATTCACGGACCATGCCGGCAACCATGGAAAGGCTGTTCTCGCCGGATTTGGAAAAAACTCCGACATTATAGGTCATTATCTTGACTGTCTCGTATTTACGGCACCCCTGCAGCATACAGGACAGCAGTATGGGAAACAAAACGATTGGAAAAAACTTTGTCATTGTATCATCATTTTAACGCCAATACGGCGAATTAATATTTGTATAGTCCCAATATTCAATATTTTAAGATTCATCTGCAATTCCGCAGCGCCACTGTGCAGCGCAGACATGGCCCTGCATAATATGACAATCCGATACAATCTTCCTCAAAGATTGGAAAATTTATCCGAAAATCTATCTATCTTTAAAGATTTATTAAATCAAATAACACTATTGCTTAAATTACGCATTATGAATCTTCTTTACAACACGGCCGGACTGCTGTCCTGGGCACTGGTGCTTGGCGCCGCGGTACCGGCCGCAGGGCAGGATGAATGGCACGACCCTACTGTGAATGCCATCAACCGGGCTCCGATGCACACAAGCTATTTTGCATACCCTGATGCCGGACAGGCTTCTTCTGGATGCAGAGAAAATGCAGCCAACTACATGTCCTTGAACGGGCTGTGGAAATTCAACTGGGTCAGGGATGCGGACATGCGCCCGACTGACTTTTACCGGACCGGATTCAATGACAAAGGGTGGGACAGTATGCCAGTACCGGGAATATGGCAGCTGAACGGATACGGCGACCCGCTTTACAACAATGTCGGCTACGCCTGGCAGTACCAGTTCAGGAACAATCCTCCGGAAGTCCCTGGCCGTAACAACCATGTCGGTTCGTACCGTCGTGAAGTGACAGTCCCGGAAGAATGGGAAGGCAAGCAGATACTGGCGCATTTCGGCAGCGTTTCTTCCAATATGTACCTGTGGGTGAACGGCAATTTCGTCGGATACAGCGAGGATACAAAGCTGGATGCAGAATTCGACATCACAAAGTTCGTCAGGCCTGGCAAGAACCTCATAGCGTTCCAGGTGTTCCGCTGGTGCGACGGCTCGTATTTCGAGGACCAGGACTTCATGAGATATTCAGGGGTGGCCCGCGACTGCTACCTCTACTCCAGGGAAAAGGTCAGAATCCAGGACATTCGTGTCACACCGGACCTCGACAGCAGTTATGACAACGGCATGCTGGATATAAGCCTTGAACTGACAGGGAACTGCGACGTTTCACTCGTCCTCACGGACCCGTCGGGGAACAAGGTTGCAGAACAGCAGGTCCATGGCAGGAAAGGCAAGCAGGAAGTATCCATCAAGGTGGATTCCCCGGCCAAATGGACAGCCGAGACACCTTTCCTGTATACCCTCACAGCGACATCATCCGCAAAAGGGGCAACGGAAGTAATACCTGTCAAGGTCGGATTCAGGAAGATCGAACTGAAAAATGCACAGGTCCTTGTAAATGGCCAGCCGGTCCTTTTCAAAGGTGCGAACAGGCATGAAATGGACCCTGACGGCGGCTACATGGTCTCCAAGGAAAGGATGCTCCAGGACATACTCCGCATGAAGCAGCTGAATATCAATGCAGTCCGCACATGCCACTACCCTGACTCATACTACTGGTACGAACTCTGTGACAAATACGGGCTGTACGTAGTGGCGGAAGCCAATATCGAATCGCACGGAATGGGGTACGGAGAAGAAAGCCTCGCCAAATTCCCTCTCTACGAAAAGGCACATCTCGAAAGGAACGAAAGGAATGTACAGAAGCACTTCAACCATCCGTCCATAATATTCTGGTCCCTCGGTAACGAGGCCGGATTCGGCGTGAACTTCGAGAAATGCTACACCTGGGTCAAGAACGAGGACCCTTCACGCCCCGTGCAGTACGAACGTGCAGGCAACAACAGTTTCACCGACATATTCTGCCCGATGTACTACAGATACGATGACTGCGTGAAATATTGCGAGAACAACCCTTCCAAACCGCTCATACAATGCGAATATGCCCATGCGATGGGAAATTCGGAAGGCGGATTCAAGGAATACTGGGACCTGGTCCGCAAATACCCGTCCTACCAGGGAGGATTCATATGGGATTTCGTAGACCAGTCTCCAAGATGGAAGGACGCAGAGGGCAATGTATTCTATGGCTATGCCGGGGATTTCAACCGGTATGACGTGGACAAGGACCAGAATTTCTGCAACAACGGCCTCATCAGCCCTGACAGGGTGTTCAATCCGCACGCCTACGAAGTGCAGCACATATACCAGTCTATCTGGGCGTCTCCTGCGGATCTTGCAGAAGGTACAGTATCAGTCTTCAATGAGTACTTCTTCCGCGACCTGTCCGCATACAGGCTTGAGTGGCAGCTTCTCAGGGAAGGGAAAGTAATGCAGACAGGAAGCATAGAGAACCTGGATGTGGCCCCGCAGAAGGCAGCCGAATACACCCTCGGATATGACACTGGAAAAATAAACGACGGCAAGGAATGGATGCTCAACATCTACTTCAGGCTCAAGAAATCCGAAACGCTCCTTCCGGCAGGCTATACCGTAGCGTACAACCAGCTTCCTCTCAGCGGATACGACTATGACACCTCCATCGCCAATGCCGCACGCAGCAATGAAACCATACCGCAGCCTGAATTCCAGGACAATGACCAGCGCTATCTCATCCTCACCGGAGAGAATTTCCGTCTGGAGTTCAACAAAAGCGACGGATTCATTTCGCTCTATGAATCGGACGGGCGCAACCTCCTGGGCGAAGGGTCCTGCCTCAGGCCCAATTTCTGGAGAGCCGGAACAGATAATGACTACGGAGCTGGCCTCCAGAACAAATACAAGATATGGAAAGACCCTGTATGCAGGCTTACGGCACTTGATCACGGAATAAAGGACGGAATGGCATACGTGACAGCTACATATGAAATGCCTGAAACAGGAGCGGCACTTTCAATGGAATACGTGGTAAACAACCGCGGGACCATAAAAGTTACGCAAAAAATGACAGCCGGCGGCAAGAAAGACATCCCTGACATGTTCCGTTTCGGGCTGAGGATGGAAATGCCGGGAGACTATGACATAGTGGAATTCTATGGCAAAGGGCCTTTCGAGAACTACGCCGACAGGCAGCATGCAGCCCTTGTAGGGCATTACAGGCAAAATGTCGCAGACCAGTTCTATCCTTACATAAGACCTCAGGAGACAGGTACTAAAGCCGGACTCAGATGGTGGGAAGTACTGGATATCTCCGGCAACGGACTCAGGTTCTACAGTGACGCCCCGTTCTCCGCTTCCGCACTCGAATACAGCATGGAGATGCTTGATGACGGTGAAGCCAAAAACAACAGGCATCCTTCAGACCTGGAGAAAAACGGCCTGACCAATATCTGCATAGACAAGAAACAGATGGGACTGGGATGCATAGACAGCTGGGGTGCCCTGCCTCTGGAAGAGTACAGGCTGCACTACGGGGACTATGAATTCACATTCATAATACAGCCGGTAAGCCACCGGTACAATATGGAATAAGGTCCGCTCCCCGGCAAGACATCAATTTGAGACCGGACTTTTAAAGGAAAAAGTTTGAGGGAGCCTACTGGCCTGCACCCCGGAAGTCTTTTGACTGATTTCCGGGGTGCATTTTTATTTCCATACCGATTCTCTTGAATTCATGTCACACGATATCGGCAATTATACTGTCAGATATGAAGAAATGCCTTTCCGGAATGCGGAGGAAAGAAGGATCGGACGCAGGCACGAGGAAACCTTCAGAAATCATGACATCCAGACGTGCCCTGTCAGAATATGCCTCCAGATAAGACTTCTCCACGCCGAGGCTGGTACGAAGTCCGAGCATAATACGCTCGATGGACACCTGCTCCATGGTAAGGATTTCCATCCGGGAGGGAAGGGCGGTCCTATGTCCGGAAACACCTGTCTCCTGACAGCCGGACAGGAAGGATGAGACATATTTCCTGACATCCGGGATATTCCAGGAGCGGATGTACTTCCTCTCTCCGCCACACCCTGCCCCTTCAATCCTCAGGGAATGGGCACCCGGACCAAGACCGGCATAGGGAACGTGCCGCCAGTAGGCACTGTTGTGCTCCGCCTCATAGCCGGGCAGGGCAAAATTGGAAATCTCATAATGAATATACCCTTCTTCCGCAAGCTTCCTGCACAGGATGTCATACTGGTTTCTGCTCTGTTGTTCCGTAGCCTCCCGGTATTTCCCCGCCTTAACCATCAAGGCAAGGGAACTGCCCGGCTCGATAGAAAGCTGGTACGCGGATATATGCTGCGGCCTCAAGGACAGGGCCATGTCCAGAGTTTTCCTCCACATGTCGTCATCAAGATGTGAAATCCCGAAGATAAGGTCTATGCTCACATTCCCTATACCGGCTCCGCGTATCATGTCATATGCCTTCAGGGCAGTACTGGAATCATGGCGGCGGTTCATCCAGCGCAGCATACCGTCGTCAAATGACTGCACCCCCATGCTTACGCGGTTTACCCCGAGAGATGAAATCCCCTCCAGGTATTCCCGCCCTTTACGCACCACATCTTCCGGATTAACCTCAAGCGTGAACTCGCTGAAACAGCCCCCGGCGGACATCCGGGCCGGCTTCAATGCGTCCACGATACTGCATAAAGCGGGAAGAGGCAGCACCGACGGGGTGCCGCCTCCTATATAAAGCGTGTCCGTTTTTCCGGCAAGTTCCACTTCCCTGGATCCGGCCTCTGCGGCGAGGGCCTTTATGAACGCCCCGGCATCCTGCCCGGAAAAAATCTCCGAATAGAAATCACAGTAATTGCAGAAACTGCCGCAGAATGGTATATGGACGTATATCACTCTACCTGAGCATCAGTTCGGCAGTACCGAGCAGACTGTTCTCGGTATAGACCTCGACAGTATAGATGCCCCGCACATACTCCGGTATATTGTTGAGATATATGCTCATCTCCACTTCCTTGCCCTGATAGTCGACTTCCCTGGAAGCGGAACTGATAAGCGGTTCTCCGTTGAAATAGAACGTACGCTGGTCCTCGTTTGTAAGAAGGATCCCGTCCGGGTCCTTGACCCTGACAAATACACGTACTGGACCTTTTGGAGCAAGTTCATTCTCAACAAGGCTGAGCGATGTCATCAGACGGACTACCCTGCTGCTCCTGTCGGTGACCTTTCCCGACCCGTTGTACCCGACAAGCGAGACAGCACGCGCCTTCATCTGCGAACCGATGGCCACCTGGTCTGACAGGCTTTCCACAGTCTTGCTCAGCGCCTCGGACCTGCGGCGGCTTTCGGCAGCTTCCCTGCGGGCTGCAGCAGCATCAGCCGTAAGCTTCTGGTTCAGGGTATTCAACGAATCTATCTGCACGATATAGCTCCTCATGATGCTCCTCAACGTACCGAGTTCCTTCTCGTACTGGCGGATCTTGGCCCTGTTTGTAGCGTCCGTCTTCTTGATTCTTTCAATAAGCTGGGAAACCTCCTCCCTCGAGGAATCAAGCTGCGAATTGATGGTCTCATAATCGGATGACAGAGACGCATAGTCATTCTGAAGAGCGATCATCTGGGCTGTGAGATCCTCCTTCTCGACTTTAAGGTCATTTACAAGAGAAGTCCTTTCATACCATATATAAGCCAGTGCGGCGGCCAGCACCACCGCCACGGCAACCATAATGTACATGATATTCTTCAACCGGCTTTCCTGCTGGTTCCTGACCGGGCCCCTTGACTCTTGTCCTTCCATAATCTTTAAATTTAAAAATATTAAATCGTACAAAGATAATAATTCTGGCGATATGGGGAAAAACAACGAGAATATTTTTACAAAAACTGGCCATGCTATATGAAAATAGACTATCTTTGTGAGAAAGTGTACAGAAAAACTTTAATTCTAAATTTTATGAAGAAAATTTTAGCAATCGCAGTCCTGGCTCTGGGAATTACCGTTGCCGCTGCGGCCCAGCCGAGGGCCATCGGTGCCAGAATGGGATGGGGCTTTGAGGCATCCTACCAGCACACCTTGAAGGGGGCCGATTTCCTTGAAGCCGACCTGGGTCTTTTCACGACCTCGCTGAACGGAGCTGTCGTATACAATTTCATGATTGCACAGCCTGCATGGACTGACAGAGGAGAATGGGGGTTCTATGCAGGTCCCGGAGGAGCAGTAGGGATAGGAGTTCTCAGAGGATACAACGGATTCAACCTCAGTGCCGCCGGCCAGGTGGGACTTGAATATACATTCTGGTTTCCGCTGCAGCTCTCATTCGACATCAGGGCACAGCTGGGATATGCTTTCGGAGGACAGGTATTCTATTTCGGGATAGGCCCGGCACTCAGCGTAAGGTACAGGTTCTAACCATGTAAGGAACAAGATGAAGAGCATCTATGCAATACTGGCAGCAGTCCTGATGAGCTGCTGCCTTTCTTTGACTGCAAACGCGCAGCCCAGGGCGGTAGGACTGAGGTTCGGAGCCACCGGCATGGAAGCATCCTACCAGCACTCCCTTAACAAGAATTTCATAGAGGCTGAGGCAGGAATGGACTTCGGTTACGGAGGGGCAGGTTTCAAGGTATCTGCCTCATACAACTTCATTCTCGCCCGCCCGGCATGGTCCGACAGGGGATCATGGGCGATATATGCCGGTCCAGGCCTTGCGACAGGCTATGTATCAGACAGGACCACATATACCTTTCGGGCAGAAGGAGAAGGCCACAGATATCCGGTAAAGATACATCCCGCCGATGATGGCTTCATGTTCGCACTCAGTGCACAAGCCGGGCTTGAATATACATTCTGGTTCCCGCTGCAGCTCTCGGTCGACATACGCCCATATTTCGGAATACATGTGAACAATGGCTTCTATGACTACCCTGCAAAAGCAGGATTCTACAACTATGGAATGATGGGATTCATCCCTACCCTGTCAGCCAGATACAGATTCTGAGAGTGCGGCCCTGAGGCGGGGCGGGAAAATCCTTTTCTTAACAGTTCTGACATAATTTTGTAAAAAATTTTTGCTTATTTTACGGAAGTTGTCCTGAATTATCCCTTCGTCCGGAATCCTTCCGGAAGGGACTTTTCATGGCGACTTCATTTATTGTATGTCAAAACATTATGCAAATGAAAAAAGACAATCTGCTGCCATCTTATCTTGAAAGGGACATAAGCTGGATGTATTTCAACAGGAGGATCCTGCAGGAAGCATGTAAAGATTCTGTGCCGCTTCTGGAAAGGATGTCTTTCCTGGGAATATACTCAAACAACCTCGATGAGTTTTTCCGTGTAAGGGTAGCATCCCTCAACAGGATTATCGAATGGGGGGACAAGTCCGCCGTTAAGGAAGCGAAAAACGCAGAAAAGATAGTAAAGCAGATTGCCAGGCTGAACAGCTGCTACATAAACGACTATGAAGCGGCCGTAGACACAGTCTACAGGGCTCTCTCAGAAAACGGCATCCATCTCATATCCGACAATGAAGCAGACAGAGATCAGCTGTCTTTCATACGCACGTACTACAGGGACAAGCTGGACGGGCTTATCGTACCGGTATGGTTCACGGCAGTAAAGCGCCTTGATTATGAAAGTGATGAAAATATCTATTTTGCCATCAAGGCCAGAAAGGCATGCGAGAAGCCGAAATTCGACTATGCATATTTCGCAATACCGGTCAAAGGCAGGTTCGTCAGGCTTCCTGACCGGAACGGGGAAAGCTACATAATGTACATAGATGACATAATACGGTGCTCACTTGATGAAATCTTCATAGGATCCGGCTACACAGGGTTCGAGGCATATGCTTTCAAGTTCACGAGGGACGCGGAAATGGAGATAGACAACGACCGGCGAAACGGTATCCTGCAGAAAATATCAAAAGGTATCAAAAGCAGGAAAAAGGGAGAGCCGCTGCGTTTTATCTACGATGAAAAAATGCCCCAGGACCTGCTGAAAAGGGTCCTGAGCAAGCTTGACCTGGAGAACAACGACACCATCCTCAAGGGAGGCCGTTACCAGAACCACAAGGATCTGATGCAGTTCCCGGACTGCGGGAGAAAAGACTTGAAATTCAAGCCAATGCCCCCTATAACAAGGTCTTCGCTTGATGTAAGGAAAAGCATACTGGACCTGATCCGTGAGTCAGACAGGTTCCTCCATGTGCCGTATCACAGTTTTTCACATTTCCTCCGTCTGCTCCATGAGGCCGCCACTGACCGCAGGGTCAAGAGCATAAAGATATCGCTTTACCGGCTTGCCAAGGATTCCCGCGTGGTGAAATCTCTGATAGCGGCCGCAAGGAACGGAAAGAAAGTCACGGTAGTGATCGAGCTCCTGGCAAGATTCGATGAAGAGTCAAATATCGTATGGTCACAGAAGCTGCAGGACGCCGGGGTGAAAGTGATGTACGGAGTAGAAGGGCTCAAAGTCCATTCGAAGGTAGTGTTCATCGGTATGAAGCAAGGGTCGGACATAGCCTGCATAAGTACAGGCAACTTCCATGAGGGGAACGCAAGGACATACACGGACTGCATTCTCATGACGGCAGCAAGGCGCATCACTGAGGATGTCGGCAGAGTGTTCGATTTTATCGAGAAGCCTTATCTGCCGATAACCTTCAAGGAACTCCTGGTATCACCGAATGAAATGAAAAAGCGTTTCATTTCGCTTATAAATGCTGAAATCCGCAACCGCCTTGCAGGAAAGCCATCATATATAAGGATGAAAGTGAACCATATAACTGATCCGGTAATGGTGAAGAAAATATATGAGGCGGCATACAAAGGAGTTCCAGTAGACCTGATTGTCAGAGGGAACTGCTCCCTGGACACATCCAGGCTGCCTGAAGGATGCCACCTCAGGATCAACGGGATAATCGACAGGTACCTTGAACATTCCCGCATCTTCATATTCGCATCAGGAGGGCAGGAAAAGGTCTTCATAGGGTCGGCAGACTGGATGCCGCGCAATCTGGACAACAGAATTGAAGTGATAACGCCCGTCTATGACCCTGCGGTCAGGAAGGAAATGAAACTCATAGTTGACTACGGGCTCCGAGACACAGTCCAGGGACGGCTAGTAGACGGCAGCGGTGACAACCTCCCGTGGAGCTGTGCAGATCCTCTCCCGACCGGTTCACAGGAGGCGCTGTACAGCCACTATTCAGACATGGAGGCCGACGAATCAGGAAACGGTGAAAAACAGGATAAAGATCATGGAAGACAACATTAAAACTACAGGAATCCCCGGATCATTTGCAGCGATAGACATAGGAAGCAACGCGGTAAGGCTTCTCATCAAACAGGTCGTAGAGCCAGGTCCGCGGCCAAAGCTGAACAAGGCCCTGCTGGTCAGGGTCCCCCTGAGGCTTGGTTTCGACGTGTTTTCAGAAGGGAAAATATCCGGGAAAAAAGAAAAGAACCTCATCCGCCTGATGAAAAGCTACAGGCAACTGATGAAAATCTACGGCACAGACATCTACAGGGCATGCGCCACCTCAGCCATGCGGGATGCCGCAAACGGGGCCCAGGTCATAAAACATGTAGAAAAGGAGAGCGGAATCAGGATTGAAATCATCGACGGCCAGGAAGAGGCCAGGATAGTGTATGAAAACCATATCGAGAACATGAAAGGCAGGAAAGGCAATTTCATGTATGTTGACGTCGGCGGAGGCAGTACGGAAATCAACCTGATATCGGACGGAAGCCTGGTATGCTCGAGATCATACAACATAGGTACCGTGCGCATCCTCAACAACGCCGCCACAGAAGACGAATGGAAAAGACTTCGCAAGGACATGCAGGAACTGGCAATGTCATATCCGGGCATAGAGCTGATAGGTTCCGGCGGCAATATAAACAAGCTCGTGAAGATGGTAAAGAACCGGGACAAGCGCTATCCGAAAATGACAGTGGACTCGCTCAGGGAAATGTACGGGACACTCAAGCCTCTGAGCGTAGAGGAAAGGATAGAGGCATTCGGCCTCAAGCCTGACCGGGCTGACGTAATCGTGCCTGCAGCGGAGATATTCCTCACAATAGCGGACATCCTCGGGTCGACCACAATTTATGTCCCCGTTATAGGACTTGCCGACGGGATAATCGACGACCTCTATTGCCGGAGCATAGACAGGATGGAATTCCAGGAGCATATATCAGGAAAAGACATCAACCCCTGAAAAGGAGAGATGACAAAAAAGGAACAGGGACCTGACGGATCACGGATTCATCAGGTCCCTGTTCACAAAGCCGGTAATACGGAGAATCAGCCCGATGGAAGCCTCGGCCTTTCCCTTTATGGCAGAAAGGCCTTCCCTTTCCGGGCCTTCCGCCAGAAGTTCCATCTGTTTCCCTGCCATGTCAGCGGCAGTGCGAAAAGCGTTCACAGCCTGGCCGAACTCCCCTCTCTTCCTGAAAAGACAACCCAGGTCATACCACTCGACGGCAGACCCGGGCTTGCTGTTTTCTATTGGAGCGGACATATTGTCACAATGTCAACCTGCACTATACCAGACCTGAAAAGCCCATGAAGGCGAGAGCCAGGATACTTGCCGTGATAAGTGCGATAGGAGTCCCCTGGAAAGCCTTCGGGACCTTGTTCAGGGCCAGCTGCTCACGCAGACCGGCAAACAGGATCATCGCCACGCCGAAACCCACAGAAGTGGCAAAGGCATAGACAATGGACTCCGCAAGGTTAAGCATGTGCGGCTCTCCTCCGAACGTGAACTCCTTGGTCACCACGATAAGCGCCACTCCCAGAACTGCACAGTTGGTAGTAATAAGAGGCAGGAAGATTCCCAGGGCCTGGTAAAGAGAAGGGCTGACTTTCTTAAGCACAATCTCAACCATCTGCACCAGGGCGGCTATCACAAGGATAAAAGCCACCGTCTGCATGAATTCGATATGCAGCGGGACAAGCACATAGTACTGGAGAAGATATGTCACAAGCGTAGAAAGCGTAATCACGAAACATACGGCACCGGACATTCCCACGGCAGTGCTCAGCTTGTTGGACACGCCCAGGAACGGACAGCAGCCGAGGAACTGGGACAGCAGGATATTGTTTACGAATATCGCCGATATGATGATTATTATATATTCCATAGCAGATTACTTTTTTGCCGTAAGTCTTCTGAAAATCACTATAAGATAGCCAAGGGCAAGGAAAGCGCCCGGGGCAAGCACAAATACGAGGATGCCGTCTCCGGATATGAACTTGAAGCCGAATGCGGAACCGCTCCCGATAATCTCGCGGACAAGACCCAGCACAGTCAGGGCGCAGGTGAACCCGAGCCCGATGCCAAGACCGTCGCAAGCGGAGTCTATCACGCTGTTCTTGTTGGCAAAAGCCTCCGCACGGCCAAGCACAATACAGTTCACCACAATAAGGGGGATGAAAAGACCCAGCGTCTCGTACATTGCCGGAGTATAGGCCTGCATGATGAACTGCAGGATAGTAACAAATGCGGCGATAATCACGATATACGCAGGAATGCGCACCTTGTCAGGTATGTAAGGCGCAGTGGCCGAAATGGCCATGTTGGAGAGCACCAGCACAAACAGTGTGGCGAGCCCCATGCCCATGCCGTTCATAGCAGATGTGGTAGTGGCCAGGGTTGGACACATACCCAGGATAAGGACAAATGTTGGATTCTCCTTGACAAGTCCTTTGGTTATAAGCTGAAGTTTACTCATTGCTCTGTCCTCCGTTATCTGTCTCTGAAACCTTGTCAGCAGCAGCCGACGCACCGGAAGTCCCGTCAGGCTGGCTGCCTGTAGTGATGGTACCGAAAACTTCCAGCGCAGTCTGGATTGCAGACACATAGGCCCTGGATGTAATGGTCGAGGCAGTGATAGCATCCACGTCACCGCCGTCTTTCTTCACCTTGAGGACCTTCTCCGCAGGATTGAAGTTCCTGAACTGGCCGGCGAAGGCAGGCTCCGTACATTTGGCACCGAGCCCCGGGGTCTCCGCCTGGGAAAGCACTGTAGTATTATATACAATGCCGTCGGCAGTCACACCCACCATCAGGGTCACAGGACCGCTGAATCCGGAACCGGAAGCAATGATGGCGTACCCTGCCACTGAACCGCCTTTGGAGACCTTGTAATATGTATAGTCCGTACCGGCCACATTGATTTCCGCCAGTTCCGGAGTCCCGTCAAACTCAGGGACGACCTGGGCTATGGCGTTGTTGGTCTTTGCCGCTGCAGCCGCGTCTATAGGAGCCTTGGTCACGGCATACACTACCGCGAGCAGGGCCGAGCTGACCAGGCAGATGACCAGAAGGCACAGCACCATATTCTTGAATGATGATTTTACAGCCATGTCATTACCTCCCGTATTTCTTTTGTTTGCAGAACTTGTTGATAAGCGGCACTACTGAGTTCATTATCAGTATCGCGAAAGACATGCCTTCCGGATATGACCCGAAGTACCTTATCAGGATGGTCAGAAGACCGATGCCGACTCCGAAGATGACTCCTCCCTTGTCGCTCATAGGTGATGTCACATAGTCTGTGGCCATGAAGACCGCACCCAGAAGGACACCTCCTGTAAGAAGGTTGAACAGAGGATCCGTGTACTGGTCAGGGTTTACGATCCAGAATATCCCGGAGAAAACAAACACAGTCGCCAGTATGGAAAGAGTGATATAAGGCCTGATTACCTTGCGCGCCAGGAGATAGATGAAGCCCGCGAGGATGGCTATGGCCGAAATCTCTCCTGCCGACCCCCCGATATTGATGAACAGAGTCTGGAGGTAGGAGAAATCATGCTGCGCATAGATCTCCGGAAGGGTCATCCCCTGTGCAAGCCCCTCCTTCACGATACCCAGAGGTGTGGCTCCGGAAACTGCATCCACCCCGCCGATAAAGCCTTTCGGAGCAGCCCAGTTGGTCATGAAAGTAGGGAAAGAGACCAGGAGGAACACCCTGGCGGCTATGGCCGGATTGAAAAGGTTCTGTCCCAGGCCACCGAAAGTCATCTTGACTACACCGATAGCAAATACAGCCCCTATGACAGCCACCCACCACGGACAGGAAGGGGGAAGATTTAGAAAGAGGAGGACACCCGTAACCGATGAGGACCAGTCCCCTACCGTGGACGGTGCCTTATACATGAACCGCGTTATCAGATACTCCACCACGATACATGAAACCACGCTCGCGGCCAGAAGGACCATTGCACTCCATCCGTAGTAGAGGATGGAAACGATGACCGAAGGCAGCAGAGCTATCACCACATCACGCATGAGGGCCGAAGTGGATGTCCTCGCGTGGATATGTGGAGACGGTGAAACCAATATTCTATCCATTGTCTTGTATATTTTATCGTTATTTCTTAGGTGCTGTACGGGCACGTATAGCTCTGATTACCTCGCCTTTGGCAATTCTGATCACATCCAGCAGAGGAATATTTGCAGGGCAGCTGTACAGGCAGCATCCGCACTCGATGCAGTCCTGCACCGCATTGTCCTCAAGCTCTTCCGTCATCCCGTTGCGGGCGAGTTTGTTCAGAAGGAACGGCTCGAGTCCCATCGGGCAGGCCTCGGCACATTTGCCGCAGCGGATGCAGTTGGACTCGGGTTTCCTTTCTGTCTGCTCTGCAGTGAGATAGAGGATCGAAGAGGAGCCCTTCAGTGTAGCCGCGTCAAAATTGGATACAGCCTTTCCCATCATAGGGCCTCCGCTGACAATCTTCACGGCCCCTTCAGGGACACCGCCGTTGTACTCCGCAATGTATGAAAGAGGGAAGCCTATGCGGAACAGGTAGTTCTTCTGCCTGTCAGCCGGAAGGCAGTCGCCTGTCACGGTCAATGTATTGGAGATGAGTGGCATATTCTTTTGCACAGCATCATATACAGCGAGTGACGTAGCCACATTCTGTACTACCGCACCGACGTCTATAGGCAGTCCCATAGACTTCACCTGCCTGCGCATTACGGCATCAATGAGCTGCTTTTCCCCGCCCTGCGGATATTTTTTCTTCAGGGTCATGACTTCAATGCCACTGTAGTCAGGGGATTTCTTCTGCAGGTCAGCCACAGCCGCCGACATGGCACTGATGGCTTCAGGCTTGTTCTCCTCTATTCCGATGACGGCCCTCTGCACTCCGAGGACCTTCTTCATTAGCGCGGCACCGACCACTATCTGGCTGGTCTTCTCGAGCATGATACGGTAGTCGGAGGTAAGATACGGCTCACATTCCGCCCCGTTGAGAATCAGGCACTCAGCTTTCTTGTCAGGAGGAGGGCAAAGTTTCACATGGGTAGGGAAGGTCGCACCGCCAAGGCCCACTACGCCGTTGTTCTTGATCCTGTCTATGATGAACTGCCTGTCCTGAGGGATATCTGTGACCAGGGTATCGGAAGTGTCGATCCCGTCGGCCCATTCGTCAGGCCCGGTTTCTATCTCGACATGGACCACCGGTATCCCGGCCAGGTCCTTGCGCAGCCCCACAGACTTGACTGTACCTGTGACAGACGAGTGCACATAAGCTGAAATGAACCCTGTAGGCTCTCCGATAACCTGACCTGTCTTCACCTTGTCACCGGGGGCCACTACAGCTTTAGCCGGACCGCCCAGATGCTGTGCCATGGAGATATACACGGTCTTTGGAATAGGAAGAACCTCTATCCTGCTCCCTGCGGAAATCTTCTTGTCGTCCGGATGAACGCCGCCGATTGAAAATGTCTTCATAGTCTATTCCTCGCTCTTTTTCTCTGGTTCAACTTTCTTTCCGGCCTCCGCGGCAGAGACTTTCACCTCCGGAGCCGCAGGCGCAGCCGGCTGTGCAACCGGTTTCGCGGCCGAAGCGGCGGCAGATGCCGGTGCTGCAGGCTTAGGGGCAGGCTTCACGGCAGGCGCCGGGAAATTGACATCATGGATGGCTCCGGTAGGGCACTCGACCACACACTTGCGGCAGAGCCTGCACTTTTCGAAATCGATGTAAGCCACATTGTGCTCAACCTTCACTGCCCCGAACGGACAGGCTTTCTCGCATTTGCCGCAGCCGATGCAGGCTGCCTTGCAGGCCTTGCGGGCCGCGGCACCCTTCTCCATGTTCACGCAGGAGACGAAAACGCGGCGGTTCTTCGGTCCCTTGTTGCGCAGCTCGATGATACGCTTAGGGCATGCCTTTACACAGGCTCCGCAGGCTGTGCACTTCTCCTCGTCCACGACAGGAAGCCCTGTCTCCGGATCCATGGAAAGAGCACCGAACTGGCAGGCAGCCACGCAATCCCCGCAGCCCAGGCATCCGTAGAAACAGCCGGTGTCCCCGCTGTAGAGGGCGGACTTCACTTTGCATGAGCTGTATCCGCCGTAATCGTTCGTCCGTGGACGGTTGGAGCATGTCCCGTTGCAACGTACTACCGCCACCATCGGGGCCTTCTCCTTGACCTCCAGACCCAGGACGGCAGCGACCTTCTTCATAGTCTCGTTGCCACCTACCGGACAGAAATTGTTGTCCAGATTCATGGCCTCGACACAGGATTGGGCAAACGCACGGCAGCCGGCAAATCCGCAGCCGCCGCAGTTGGCTCCCGGCATCACCTTCTCCACTTCATCGATGCGCGGGTCTTCCTCCACCTTGAACTTCTCCGCTACAAGGTAAAGGACCACCGCAAGCACGACACCCAGGAGGGTGATGATCGCAATAGTCCAGATAATTGTTGTTGTCATTATAGTGTTAATTAAAAATATTACTATTTTTCCTTTAGGTAGAACACGAAATCCCTGGCCAGGAAGCCCCTCATAAGGTAAATTACCAGATAATACACGGCAACCGCCCCTGCCGCGGCCAGGCCGGTATATATTTCATGCACCCCGACGGCCGACAAAGTTAATATTAAAATCATTAAAATAAGTAACGGCGCCACATAAGAAATCCAGACAGCCTTCAGCCCCATTGTCTGTTTCAGCATAACACGGACCTCATCACCGGTCTTCCATGTGGCATAAGGATCTGTAGGCACCTCTATTTCCTTGACTTTCTCTTCAGACACGCTGCACAGGCCTCTGGCATGGCAGGCGGAGCAGGCCGAAGACGAGACTATTTCCACCACGGTCGACTCCGGAGTCATCTCCTTTATCCTGCCGATATGGGATATTTCATTTCTTGCCATAACACATTCTCTTTTTTTACATTACATTCGCCCGTCCGCCGCATTGGACGAGAGGCGGGCCTTACCTTTTTTCACCAATGATGAAAAAGGATACTTGAGTCCGGAACAGCTTTCTATGCGCCCTGAGGCCACCCCCACGAGAATGGGGGCCTCGAACAGGACCGGTATCCTGTTGTCGTCATCTGAAATCCATACGGAAAGATCCTCCTCGCCCGTAAACACGTTTCCCGAAAGGAGCTTGACGGAGAACTTCATGGTGTTAACCGTCCCGAAGCCCCTGACCTTCTTCTGCTCCCTGCCGCGGTAGATGAAATATACATTATATACATCATCGTCAATGGCGAAGGTCATCGGATACTTCACGTCCGGGACAACCTTCGACATGTCTATGTTCCTTGCAAGATAGAACAGGGACGGCAGGTCATACGTACATGAATTCAGGGGCAGCCTCACAGCGAGCTGCCCGCTTGACGAGGTGAATACATCCGCGGCGATATATATGGAGTCCGCACCCTCCCACATATAGGAATACGTGTTCCGGGCCTCATATTTCCCTTCCAGGGTGTTGCGCGTAAACTTCAGCGGCCTTATGCCGTCCGCGGTAAACCAGGACTGGAAATTCTCCCTTACCTTGAAGAAGAAGTCGTACAGGCGGGTCGTTCTCCCGTACACGACACAGTGGAAGGCCTTCTGTCCGTTGAACCTGACAGTGTCTATACCTACCGAAGCCCACCCGACATCCGAATCAATGGCCCCCCATTCATAATGTATAGTAAAAGTGAAGCGCTCACCGGACTTGTAGGCGAGCCCGTCTTCCGCTACGGTACGGACCGGGATGCAGCCGCCATTGCTGCCGGCATCCACGACATTCTGGGAAAATGCCGGGATATGGCACACAGCCAAAAGCAATATGACAAGCGCCCTGGTCATAGAGGTTTACATGAATTCCTGGTTTTCCCCGAAATCGGATATGCCGGACTGAAATCCAGAAGGGGGACCGAACGGGACATCATCATCACTATTCATGGCAGAGGCGAACGGCATGTCGGAAATGCTTCCGACCAGAGAATCTGCCATATCTACGAAGCGTACCTCGGAAGCACGGAACATCATGTCTATCTCACCTATTTCCCCGTTCCTGTGCTTGGCGATTATGAGCGATGTCTTCCCTATATCTTCCGGATTATCTGAAAGCCCCTGATAGTCATACCTGTGAATGAACAGCACCATATCCGCATCCTGCTCGATGGAACCGGACTCGCGCAGGTCGCTCAACTGCGGCCTGTTGTTGCTTCCCGTCCTCTGTACAGCCTGGCGGCTGAGCTGGGAAAGCGCTATGATAGGTACATTCATTTCCTTGGCTGTGGCCTTGAGGGTCCTGGATATTGCCGCAACCTCCTGCTCCCTCATCCCGCGCAGCTCCGCAGGCCCCTGCATGAGCTGCAGGTAGTCCACTATCACGAGCCTGACACCCTTCTGCTTCACGAGGCGCTTCACTTTGGAGCGGAATTCCATTACAGGAAGCGACGGGGTGTCATCTATATACAACGGGGCCTTGGTCAGTTCCTTGAGCTTTTCCTCCAGCTGCTTCCACTCGTATGGCTCCAGCTTCTGCCCGCCCTTGACCTTGTCCGCATTCAGCCCGGTCTCCGTCACCATCATACGCTTTGCAAGCTGGATGGCAGGCATCTCAAGAGAGAAGAAGGCCACCGGCATATGATAGTCCACGGCCGCGTTCCTGGCAATATTGAGCACGAACGCCGTCTTTCCGACAGACGGCCTGGCAGCAAGGATGATGAGGTCCGAGGCCTGCCATCCGAGGGTAATCCTGTCCAGTGTCTGAAAACCGGACGGGACGCCGCTCAGCCCGGTAGTGTTCTGGAGATTCTCTATATCCTGGATTGCCTGGTTAATGACAGAGCCGATTTCCTGCACATCTTTCTTTACATTGTTCTGGATGGCAGCGAAAATCTTGGTCTGAGCCATGTCGATAAGGTCATCGACATTGGTCGAATCATCGTATGAATTCTTCAGGATATCATATGAGGCAGTTATGAGCTCCCTCTGTATGCTTTTCTGCTTGAGAATCTTAATATAGACCTCAATATGCGCGGCCGCCCCGACCTTCTGGGAAAGCTGCGCAAGGGTCACGGCACCCCCCACCGCCTCAAGATTGCCGTCGGCCTTGAGCTTCTGGGCAACGGTAAGTATATCGATAGGAGAATGTTCGTTCGAAAGTGAGACCATGGCCTGGAAGACCATCCTGTGCCGGTCACTGTAGAAGCATGACGGGGTCAGTTCCTCCATTGCCTCATCCACGCAGCCCGGCTCTATCAGGAGCGCACCAATGACAGCCTCTTCTACGTCAAGAGCTTGAGGCGGTTTGTTTCCCATCTCAAGCCCTAACGTTTCGAGGTTCACAGCATCCTTTTTCCTTGAGGAGCGTCTTTTTACCTCGTCTGCCATATGCTGCTATTCAAAATCCGGATTCACGAGTATCCTTCCGCAGTATTCGCAGATTATCATTTTCTTGTTTGAAGCGATGTCGATTAGCCTCTGTGGAGGAATAGTGTTGAAACAGCCCCCACAAGCGTTGCCGTTGAATACGGAAACCACGGCAAGATGGTTGTTGCAGCTGTTCCTTATGCGCTCGTATGCACTCATTGTCCTTGCATCTATCTTGTCAGCGCAAGCCTGACGGTTCGCCCTGAGCCTTTCCTCCTCCTTGGAAGTTGACTCCACGATCAAGGCAAGTTCCTGCTTCTTAGCCTTAAGGTCCTCGTTCTTGACGGATATCTTCTCCTTGACGGACTCGAGCTCCTGCTTCTTGGAAGCGACAAAATCCTTGGTCTCGTAAATGTTCTTCTCGGCGATCTCCTTCAAAAGGCCCTGGTTCTCTATCTCCTTGTTAAGGGAGTCGTATTCGCGGCTGTTGGATACATTGTCCACCTGGGCCCTGTATTTCTCGAGCTGGGTATCGCACTCGACGATATTGTGCTTGTATTCAGTGATACGCTTTCCGGCATCATCTATCTGTTCGTTGATACGGGCAGTCTTTGCCTTCAGGTCAGCTATCTCATTCTCCAGCGCCTCTACCTCGAGAGGAAGTTCTCCCCTAAGCTGGAGTATCTTGTCTATTTCAGTATCTGCCTGCTGAAGTTCATATAGGGTCCTGAGCTTTTCCTCTACGCTCAGGTCCGAATCTGCAAAACTCTTCTGGATAGACACAAAGGTTTCCCTCTGGTCGATAGGAGTTTCAACTTTTTTTGTCTTTTTAGCCATATCGCTTAAAAATAAAATACCGGGTTACTATATATATTCTCCGTAATGCGGACTGCAAAGGTAGGAAAATTTTTCTTGAGTAACGAAAATAAAATAGCAACTATCTCTATTTCACTCTCATAATGTCCTATATCCATTACCATGAAATCCTTATGAGTAAAGAAATGGTGATAGGAGACATCGCCGCAGAGGTACAGCTGCGCCCCGGAGGAGACAGCCTTCCCTATGAGGGAGCTTCCGGCCCCGCCACACATGGCCACCCTCTTCACCGGCACATCCACAGGCCTTGACGTCCTGACGGACTTGAGGGAGAACTTTTCCTTGACATACCGGATGGCCTCTTCCGCTGTCATCGGGCAGGGCAGGTTTCCGACCGTCCCGAGACCGGTCCCGTCACCTTCACTGTCGAGAATTTCTATATCCCTCAGCCCGAGTCTGCGCGCCATGGCACCGCTTACGCCGGCAATCACCTTGTCAGCTGTAGTGTGCGCGGCATAAACCGCGATACCAGCCGAGACAGCCTTCATGACCGCAAGCCCTACCTGGTCTTCCGGAGATATCCGCTTCAACCCGGAAAAAATGAGAGGATGATGCGTCACAATCATGTCCGCCCCCGCCTCAACGGCCTCATCCACAAGTTCCGGAGTACAATCCAGCCCTATCAGGACAGAATGCACCGGGGAATCAGGCGAGCCGATACACAGCCCGCTGTTGTCCCAGCTCTCCTGAATCGACAACGGGGCGAAATCCTCTATCACAGAAACTACGTCCTTGACCTTATATGTACCCATACCTATTATATATAATGGCAGCATTACAGTTCCCTGCGGATTTCCTCCAGCTGCTGCCGTATGTCCTTCAATATCTCTATCGCCCGGACCCTGGACTCGACGGGGCTCCTGTCCTCCCTCATCTTCCTTGCCGCTCCTTCCAGGGACAGGCCGCTGTCTCTCACCAGAAAATGTATCTGCCGGAATGTATCCAGGTCCCCGGCTTTGTAGAGGCGGTTACCTTTCGCGTTGCGCACCGGCTTGACAAAGGCCCGGAAACGGTCCGACCAGAAACGTACGAGCGACACACTCTCGCCAAGCATGTCGGCCACCTCTCCTATAGTATAATACAGCTTGTCCATACCGTTGTCAATCCATCGACTGCCCGGCGCTCGCAGACAGAAGCAGCATGGCACTGTACTCATCGGGCGAAACCGAACTGAAGAAATAGCTGACCGGGTCAAGAGCCACGGAATCACGCCATATCTCATAGTGCAGGTGCGGGGCAAAAGATTTTCCGGACATGCCGACACTGCCCAGCACATCTCCCATCCTGATACGTCTGCCGCGAACAGTCTTTATGTCAGCCAGATGTGCATACCTGGTAGTATATCCGTTCCCGTGGTCAATGGTCACCGTATTGCCCAGCCCCTTCCTGGAATACTGGACAGACGAAACGACCCCGTCGGCGGCCGCAACCACCGGAGTGCCTGACGGAGCTATCATATCCAGACCGTCATGAGCCACCTTTACCTTATAGAAAGGGTTGATCTTTTCTCCGACAGAAGCGCCTATGGACGTATATGTAAACCCGCTTATCGGAAATGAAAGCGGAGGCAGGCCTCCTGCCACGGAAGCAGCCAGAAGATGGAATATTTCCATGAAATCCCTGTCTATGTCCCTGGACTTCTCATACATGGGCAGATACTTCTGTTCAGAATACCGGGCAATGTCGCTGACCTGCATGGAATCCCCTTCATAAAGATACGCCGAAGCCTGGCTGTCAAGGGAAAGCACATCGGTCTGGAAAAGGTCATTGTAAATCATATTGTCCTTGGCCTCGAGACCTGAGACCACGTCCTCAAGGAGCCTCTGCTCCTGCTCCATCTCAGGATAAAGCTTTTCATACATGCGGTTCTCCGCCTTAAGCCTGCGTTCATTGTCCGTATTGAAGAGCAGCGCGAAGACTATATAGTAAAGCACAGCCAGCGACAGGCTGGAAAGGAAATACTTCAGCACCCGCAACAGCACAGAACGGGGAGAACGCCTCTGCCTGCGGAACCTGAAATCATCCTTGTCATAGACATAATGGCTACTCATTCGTATGCGCAATCAGGGACATGTATTCTTCATGTGTCATAGAAAGGTCGTAATAGTTATACGGGTTCACATGAGCCCCCCTGTACATCACCTCATAATGGAGGTGCGGTCCGGTAGACTTTCCCGAATTCCCGCTCGTGCCTATGAATTTGCCACGTTTCACAATATCGCCTTTCTTCACATCAATTTCATCCATATGGGCATATCTGGTCCTGTAGCCGAAGCCATGGTCGATGATGACATTCTTTCCATAGCCGTAGTTCTCTATCTGGACCATCTCAACCACGCCGTCCGCGGTCGCGTACACCGGGTTGCCGACCCTGCATGCAAAATCCACCCCCTCATGATATGCGGTACGTCCGGAAATAGGATCTGTCCGGCGGCCGAATGTGCTCGATATCCTGTAAGTCCCGGGGACAGGATCAATAGGAGGGACCGCAGGTATGCACTGGGCCATATCCCCGGCCCTCTTCGAGAGCACGGTCACATCATCGAAGGACCTGCTCTGCACGCATGTCTTCCTGGAGATCATGTCCAGCCTCATCTTTGTATTCTTCAGCAGGCCGCCCGACCCTGCCTCGTCAAGCCAGGAATAACGGTCCACGCCGCCTATGCCGGCATTGCGCACCTCGGCAGGAATCTCGTTCATGCCGAATATGGACCTGTAGACATCGTCATCCCTCACCCTTATCGACTCCAGGCTGGCCTCGTACCTGTCCAGCTGGCTGTTCATTATGTCCATCTTGAGATTCCACCTGGCGTTTGCCTTTTTCAGCACGGCAGTCTTTGGAAGGTCGCAGCCAAGGACAGAAGCATATATCCATATATAGAAGACCGCCATACCCAGGCTGGCAGCAAAAAGGAGGAGCCCCTTAAAAAAACGGGCTCTTGCCGAACGCTCTTTCACTTCGTATGTCAGAGTGTCGGGATTGAAAATATACCTTTTGAATTTAGACATCATGCAAATATAAGAATTTTTCAGAAAAATGTTATTATTTTTGCATGTCAAAGTGAAAACCCGGATTTTAACGGGACGTTTGAAACAGTGTATATTATGATGACATCCAAAGAAATAAGGAAAGCATTCCTCGACTTTTTCGCCTCCAAAGGCCATACTATAGTACCTTCAGCACCAATGGTAGTGAAGAACGACCCTACCCTGATGTTCACCAATGCAGGGATGAACCAGTTCAAAGACTGGTTCCTCGGGAACAGCGCACCGAAGTACAAGAGGGTGACCGACAGCCAGAAATGCTTGAGGGTCAGCGGAAAGCACAATGACCTGGAAGAAGTAGGACACGACTCCTACCACCACACGATGTTCGAGATGCTCGGGAACTGGAGCTTCGGGGACTATTTCAAAAAAGAAGCCATCAGCTGGGCATGGGAGCTTCTCACAGAGGTATACAAAATAGACAAAGACAGACTCTATGCCACTGTTTTTGAAGGGGATGAATCCGACGGCACAGAAAAGGACACCGAAGCCCTTGAAGAATGGAAAAAACATCTTCCGGAAGACAGGATACTTTTCGGCAACAAGCATGACAATTTCTGGGAAATGGGTGACACTGGCCCGTGCGGTCCGTGCAGCGAAATACATGTCGACCTGAGGGACGATGCCGAAAGGGCCGCTGTACCAGGCCGCGACCTGGTGAACAAAGGACACCACCTCGTGATAGAGATATGGAACCTTGTATTCATGCAGTTCAACCGCAAGGCCAGCGGCGAGCTGGAGCCGCTCCCGAACAAGAACGTGGACACTGGCATGGGCTTCGAAAGGCTGTGCATGACCCTGCAGGGAAAGACCAGCAACTATGACACAGACGTGTTCACCGGCATGATAGCCAAGGTAGAGGAGCTTTCCGGACACAGATACCATGAGTCTGAAAAGACAGAAGTGGCCATGAGGGTGATCGCCGACCACATCAGGGCCATAAGCTTCTCCATCGCCGACGGCCAGCTGCCGTCGAATGTCAAGGCTGGATATGTCATCCGCCGCATCCTCCGCAGGGCCGTCCGCTACGGCTACACCTTCCTCGGCTTCAACGAGCCGTTCCTCTGCAGGCTGGTGGGCCAGCTTGCAGAGGACATGGGGGAATTCTACCCTGAGATACTGAAGCAGCAGGAGCTTATCGAAAAGGTGATCCGGGAAGAGGAGATGGCTTTCCTCCGCACTCTTGACAGAGGCATCAAGCTGATAGAGAACCTGATGGAGAAATCCAAGGACACCAGGGTCATCAGAGGTGAAGATGCGTTCGTGCTGTATGACACTTTCGGCTTCCCGATAGACCTGAGCGAGCTCATCGCGTCCGAGAACGGATACACCATCGACATAAAGTCATTCGAGACTGAGCTCCAGAAGCAAAAGGAGAGGGCCAGGAACGCCACAGCCATCGAATCCGGGGACTGGATAGAATTCCATCACTGCGAAAGCGTGGAGTTCGTCGGGTACGACTTCACTGAGATAGACGGGGCCGCACTCACCCGCCACAGGACAGTCAAGGCCAAGAACAAGACCATGTACCAGCTCGTATTCGACAGGACACCTTTCTATGCCGAGATGGGAGGTCAGGCCGGAGACACAGGATATATCGTGTCCGAGAGCGGTGAAAAAATCAGAATAGTCAACACCATAAAGGAGAACAACCTCACAATCCACATCGCAGAACGTATCCCGTCTGACTGCAGCGAAAGTTTCAGCCTGCATGTGGACACGGACAGAAGGCTGAAGATCACCAACAACCATACAGCCACGCATCTTCTCCACAAAGCACTCCGCGAAATACTCGGCACACATGTGGAGCAGAAAGGGTCATTCGTCACAGACGAATACTTCCGCTTCGACTTCTCCCACTTCGAGAAAATGACGGACGAGCAGATCGACAAAGTAGAGAACCGTGTCAACGAACTCATACGTGCCAACTACCCTCTCGAGGAAAACCGTTCAGCCACTATGGAGCAGGCACATGAAATGGGTGCCATGGCCCTGTTCGGGGAGAAATACGGGGACAGGGTGAGGATTGTGAAGTTCGGGGACTCAGTAGAGCTATGCGGAGGTACCCACGTGAAAGCCACCGGGCAGATAGGGTTCTTCAAGATAATATCCGAATCGGCGATAGCAGCCGGCGTCCGCAGGATCGAGGCGACCACCGGTGCGGCAGCAGAACTTATCGTAGACCATATGGAAAATGCCCTGCGGACAGCCAGGGCCCTGTTCAACAATGCACCAGACCTGGCCGGAGCCATAAGGAAGCTCATCGAGGAGAATGCCGATTTCAAGAAAAAGGTAGAGGAAGTGGTCAAGGAAAAGACCCTTGTACTGAAAAAGGTCCTGAAAGAGAACAGCAAGGATATCAATGGTGTGAATGTTGTCACCATCACTACGGCCACAGACCCGTCCATGCTAAGGAATGCCGCCGGCATGCTCCAGAAAGAAACGGAGAACCTCGCTGTCATAGGGGCCTTCGAATACGAAGGCCGTCCACAGCTCCTGCTGATGTATTCGCAGGACCTCGTGGACAAAGGGCACAACGCCACCAGGGACATCAAGGAGGCCGCCAGGCATATACTCGGAGGAGGAGGAGGGCAGCCCGGACTTGCCACTGCAGGAGGGAAGAATGCCGCAGGCATTGCAGAGGCCCTCGAAGCCATGCTTGAGGCCGCCACGAAAAAAGACTGAAACAGCAAGGGGACCGGTGCCAGCCAGCCATTACAGGAAGGATGAAGATACTAGACAAATTCATACTGAAATCATTCATAGGACCGTTCGTAGCGATCCTTCTCGTTGTCGTCTTCATACTTATGATGCAGTTCCTTTGGCTGTATATCGATGAGCTGGTCGGCAAGGGGCTGAGCCTGAAGATAGTATTCGAGTTCCTCGGATGGGGATGTGCGACATTGCTCCCACTGTCCATTCCGCTCGCGACGCTGCTCGCCTCCATGATGACCCTGGGGACATTCGGGGAAAACAACGAGCTGCTGGCCATAAAGGCGGCCGGCATTTCACTGAAGAGGGTGCTTGCACCTCTGATGGGAGTGGCAGTGCTGATCAGCGCAGGGGCATTCTTTGCAGCCAACGACCTTGTTCCTGTGGCTTACAACAAGATATTCTCCCTGCGCAGCGACATAAAAAGGACAAAGGAAGAGATAAAGATACCTACAGGAACATTCTATGACGGGATCGAAGGTTATATACTGAGGGTCGAAAGCAGGAACGACGAGACCCAGATGATGTATGACGTCATGGTATACAACCATACGGGGAACAAGGGGAACACAAGCCTGACCCTTGCCGACTCCGCCCTGATGCAGATGACCAAGAGCAAGACATCCCTGACGTTCATAATGTACAGCGGAGTCAATTATGAAGAGACAAACATCCGGAAATACAGGGACACGACACTTCAGCTGCAGAAAATAGAGTTCGACCGGCAGGAACTGGTGATACCTCTCGAGAACTATGCTTTCCAGAAATCCGAAGAAAAAGACTGGAATGACGCCAGGACAATGGACCTCAAACAGCTTTTCCATGACCAGGATTCGATCGGGAAGCTGAACACTGAAGCCCAGGCCAACAACATCAAGACCCTCACGGAAAGCAGGATACTCAGATACAATACGCAGCTGGACACTGCTGACAGGTTCGAGGCAAAAGGTGTGCTTGCCCCCGAGACAGTAGAAAAGGAAAGCAGCCTGGACCAGGAAATCAGGGCATACGACCACGCCCTTTCCAGTGCCAACGAATACATATCCACCCTCACTGCATTCACCAGGGACACCTACCAGTATACATTCAATATAAGGAGGATAGACATAGCGATCCTGAAGAAGTTCGCACAAGCTTTCGCATGTTTCATATTCTTTCTTATAGGAGCTCCGTTAGGGGCCCTGATAAGAAAAGGCGGACTGGGGACTCCAGCCATCATATCCGTGCTGTTTTTCGTAGCATACTGGGTCATAGACATCTCCGGAGAGAAACTGGCCAGGGACGGGGCCGTAAGCCCGGCATTCGGCGTATTCATATCGACACTTGTGCTGCTCCCTACAGGGGCATTCCTCACATGGAAAGCCATCAACGACTCGGCGATTTTCAGCGCAGACAGCATGAGGACACTGTTCAACAAGATAAGGATCAAGATAATGGGATATATTCGCAAGACACGTATAGTGTATATGGGGACGCCCGAGTTTGCCGTAGCCCCTCTGGATGCACTCATTAAAAACGGCTACAATGTCGTTGGAGTAGTAACCGTGGCCGACAAGGCCAGCGGGCGCGGGCTAAAAGTGAACGAAAGCGCGGTAAAGAAATATGCCGTCGAACACGGAATCCCCGTGCTCCAGCCCGTGTCGCTCAAAGACCCGGGCTTCATAGAAGCCTTCAAGGCATGGAAGCCGGACCTGGCTGTCGTAGTGGCATTCAGGCTCCTGCCAAAGACTGTATGGGAAATACCACGGCTGGGGACATTCAACCTTCATGCGGCTCTGCTGCCGCAGTACCGCGGGGCCGCCCCTATCAACTGGGCCGTCATCAACGGGGACCATCTTACGGGGGTGACCACGTTCATGATTGACGACGGTATGGATACCGGACACATAATATTCAGGGAACAGTGCAAAATAGAGGACACTGACACTGCAGGCCAGGTCCATGACAAGCTCATGTCCCTGGGTGCAAGCCTGGTAGTGCAGACAGTAGAGGCCATCATTGAAAAACATGTGGAACTGCAGCTCCAGAAGAGTTTCATACAGGGAGACGAACAGCTCAGGCCAGCCCCTAAAATCACCAGGGAGCTCTGCCACATAGACTGGAATGACAGCGGCAGACATATCAACAACCTGATACGCGGACTGAGCCCTTACCCAGGCGCATTCACCACTTTCCTGAAAGACGGAGAAGAACTGCAGGTGAAAATCTTCAGGTCATCGGTCGCGGATTCCGGGATGCTGGCAGCGATAAAGGACAGGGCATCCGGAAGGTTCCCAGGCGGGGAAATCCCTGCAGGCACACTTCTGTCGGACGGCAGGACATACCTGGCCGTGACGACCTCTGACGGGGCCATACTCGTGGAAGAGCTGCAGCTGGCCGGCAAGAAGAGAATGGAGGCCAAGGAATTCCTGCTCGGTTTCAGGAATGTGGAGCAATATGGCACAGACAAAGGCACTTCCGCCGATGTAAAGAAAAGGCTTCAGGCATGAAAAGCGCAGTAATCATCTGCAACGGGGATTTTCCCAGGAAAGAATATCCCCGCTACCTTATCAGAGAGGCCGGTTATATCATCTGCTGTGACGCCGCCCTTCAGACATATCTGAAACACTGCCATGCCATCTTCGGGAAAGAGCGCAGGCCGGATGCGGTGATCGGAGATATGGACTCGCTCGGGAAGTCCTACCGCAAAAGCTACAGCGACATAATAATACATGATCCCGACCAGGAGACGAACGACCAGACCAAGGCTTTCAGGCTGGTTGTCTCGAAATTCAAGGATGTATCGGAAATACATATCATCGGCGCAGTAGGCAAAAGGGCCGAACACACTATCGGCAACCTGTCCCTGCTCATGGAATACGCAAGGGAATATGACCTGGATTCAATGGGGATACGGGTGGATTCAGTGTACGACTACGGGGTAGCCTTCGCAATAACAGACACTGTAGAGCTGCACTGCGGTAAAGGCAGGAAAGTATCCATAATATCTCCTGACAACAGCCTCACCATCAAATCATCCGGACTTGAATGGCCAACCGGAGGGGTCGTGTTCGACAACCTCTGGAAAGCGACACTCAACATTGCATCCGAAGATGTGGCAAGACTGGAATTCAGCCATAAGTCGATAGCGCTGATACTGATGGATTAATCACGATTAATTAGGATTTTCCCTATTTTAGTTATAATTTTGGACCAATATTGATTATTAACACAGGAATTGTAATGGAAACCGAAGAATATTTCCCGTCCGTCGCCGACATCGAGTCAGCGGAAGAGACACTCAGTGAAATTCTGGAACTGACACCTCTGATGAGGAACTCGGGACTTTCCGAAAAATATGAAGCGAACATCTTCCTGAAAAGGGAAGACCTCCAGATGGTCCGTTCATACAAGATAAGGGGGGCATACAACATGATAAAGTCCCTTTCCCCCGAGGTATTGAAATACGGCGTCGTATGTGCAAGCGCCGGGAACCATGCCCAGGGAGTGGCTTTCTCATGCCACAAGCTGAACATCATGGGATCCATCTACATGCCGACAACTACCCCAAGACAGAAAATCGAGCAGGTGAAGATGTTCGGGAAAGGCAACATCGACATAGTCCTTACCGGGGACACTTTCGATGCCGCGAATACAGCAGCCATTGAATATGCAAAAAAAAGCGGCAAGACATTCATTCCCCCTTTCGACCACAAGAAAATCATCGAAGGCCAGGGAACCATAGGCTATGAAATCTCCACGCAGCTCAAGACCCCGCTCGACTATATCTTCATCCCTATCGGCGGAGGCGGGCTGGCCTCCGGGGTCGGGGCATTCATACGCCAGGTATGGCCTCAGACAAAAATCATAGGCGTGGAGCCGGCAGGGGCCGCATCCATGAAAGCGTCGATAGAGAAAGGTGAGGTCGTGGACCTTCCGTCAATTGACAAGTTCGTAGACGGGGCCGCAGTCAAAAAGCCCGGAGAGTACACATTCAGGATATGCAGGAAAATACTCGACGACATAATTGCCGTTCCCGAAGGCGCGGTCTGCACAAGCATCATAGACATGTACAACAAGAGTGCAATAGTCGTCGAACCGGCAGGGGCGCTCTCCGTAGCCGCACTGCGCTTCTATGCCGACAAGATCAAAGGCAAGAGGGTCGGATGCATCATCAGCGGAAGCAACAACGATATAACACGGACGGAAGAAATCCGGGAGAAATCGATGCTCTATGAAGGCCTCAAGCACTATTTCATAGTGACATTCCCACAACGCTCCGGAGCGATACTTTCCTTCATACGCGATGTTATCGGGCCGACCGACGACCTGGTACATATCCAGTACATCAAAAAGACGAACAAGGAAGAGGGCCCGGCCCTGATAGGAATAGAAGTTGCAAGCAAAGAGGACTATCAGGCCCTGATCAACAGGATGAAAGCAAACAACATCAACTACGAATACATAAACGAGAACAACAAGCTGTTTGAAATTCTCATATAAACATAAAGTTAAGTATCATGGCAAATATCGACTGGAGTAAACTGACATTCTCTTATACAAAGACGAACACCATGCTGTGCTGCTCGTTCCGGGACGGACACTGGAGTGAAATAGAGAGCCGCACGGATGACAACATCGTCCTGAGTTCATTTGCAGGGGGACTGCACTACAGCATAGAATGTTTCGAAGGACTGAAGGCATTCAGGGGCAAAGACGGGAGAATCAGGATATTCAGGCCTGAGGAAAACGCAGCGAGGCTCCAGCGCTCAGCTAAATTCCTGGGAATAGCTCCGCCTCCTGAAGAACTTTTCATAGAAATGTGCGAAAGGGCGGTAAGGGAAAACGAAGACTTCCTGCCTCCATACGGGACCGGAGCATCACTGTATCTGAGGCCGACCCTGGTGGGATCCAACCCGCAGCTCGGTGTAAGGTCCTCGAAAGAATGCATATTCATGATGCTGTGTTCACCGGTAGGAGCCTATACCGGAGGAAATCTCGAGCCTATAAAGGTAGTGATAGCCAGGAACTACGACAGGGCAGCCCCGAACGGATGCGGATGCTACAAGCTCGGAGGCAACTATGCGGCATCACTCTGTTCATTCAATATCGCCATCAGCCAGGGCTACAAGGCAGTCCTTTATCTTGACCCCGCGACAAAGACATTCATAGATGAATTCAATTCATCAAACTTCTTTGCAATCAAGGGCAACACATACATCACCCCAAAATCCGACAGTATACTGCCGTCCATCACCAACAAGTCACTCGAGCAGGCGGCAAAGTATCTCGGCATGGAAGTCGAGCGCAGGCCTGTTGCTGTAGAGGAACTTTCAGGATTTGAAGAGGCCGGTGAGTGCGGTACAGCCGTAGTAATAACTCCGGTTTACCAGATAGACGACAAGCCCTTCCTTGAGTCGAACCAGACCACATCGTACATATTCGGGACTCCGGACACCTGCGGGCCCAAAAGCCTGAGACTGTACAAGTTCATCACCGGGATCCAGTACGGGGAGATCGAGGACCCGTTCGGGTGGTGCAGATTTGTTGAATAAAAGCAGATCCGTCAAGTAAAAAAGGGGACTTTCCGTCCCCTTTTTTAAAAACTGTTTTGAAATTTAATGATATAAATTTCAAAACAGTTTTTTAATACAGCATTTTGAAAAAATATAAGGAATATTCCTTATGATCTATATAACGCGCCGGAAGGGCTATTGCAGGTCTACCACACCCCGCATCGGCATGCCATAGTACCTGCCCATAGTCTTTATCCCGCTGGCATCCAGGTTCTTGGTCTTATAGTCAAGGTAATAGGCATTACTCGTGCCACTCGCCGTACTGCTCCACAGGTATACCGTATTAGTAAGGTCAACCTCATCTTTCTTCTTCCGTCCCGAGGCCGGGAGGAAGATGCTCTTGCCGGAAGGTCCGGTCACGATAAAGCCGGCGGTGCCGTTGTACTCCCCGACCTCAAGGCTGCAGTTGTTTATCAGGGCATAGAACTCCGACCTGTCAGGCATCCTCCATCCGCCGCCCATATTCTTTGATACGGCATCATAGGAAGACCCGGATATATCCTGGGACGGAGTAGAGAATGCATCCTCGTCAAGATAGCTCCCGCTCCCATGATACAATGAATAATTCGACCACCAGCACTGCGAACGGGCATAAGTCTCGCCCCACATGTAATAGCTACCAGGCTGATCCGGGGAGGAGGCCATAAGGTTGCATGTGGCCCATCCTACACCTGTCCCCAGGTCGACATAATCATAGCCGTTCTCCCTGCCGGATGCTGAAAAATCAGGCCCGTCAGGCAGATTGCCTTCCTCCTGATCGAGATAGGTCCATGCCACAGAGACATAGCTGCAGTCACTGCCCCGGAGCAGACGTCCGTATGCAAGGGAAGACCTGTCAGGCGAAGTACACACCGTGGCAGTTTCCGACTCGAGCTGCCTGTCATACCCGGCAAGCCAGACTGATGCGGCATCCGCCAGTGAAGACAGCTTGCGCTGGGTCAGAGACGAGCAGACGAGCTTTCCTTCCATGAACTTATAATCCACTGTCACATGGTCTGTCTCATCCGCATACCGCAACAGGGTATCTGAAGAAATCTCCAGCAGATACCTGCCGTCCTGGGAAGCCATGACACTTTCCTTAGACGCGCCCCAGTCCAGAGCAGGAACAAACCTGACCGGAATGCCAGAATCGCCCGGTACATCTGCCGGGAACCCGCCCTTCTCGCTGCATGAAACCACCCATAAAAGGGCCAACACGGAAAAGGCCGTGTGTATATGTGATAAGTATTTCATTTCTCTACCTTATTACATCTGTTTCTGTCACCGAAATCATATCTGCTGCCCTGTCCAACGCGGAGGAAAAGCCCGGAATATCCGGAAGCTCGTCAACGACAATCACATTGCATTTCGCGGTAAGACCGTTTGCAGTCCTGACCGTAATATTTGCGGAACCACAGTCCTTTGCGAAAATCTCCCCTCCTCCTGTATCATATGCTACAGACATATTGTCAGATTCCCATGTATAAAGCGTTGTGGCCTTTCTCGGAGACAATACTGGCAATATCCTTGTCCTCGTACCTTTAGCCATCAGCAACACAGGCTTTACGCTCATGCTTTCGGGAGCGACCCATGTAGGGTCAAAGACAGTGACTTTGCAGTCCGACGAGACCTTATCTCCATTTTCATCCCTGAAATAGACAGTTACGGTTTCGATGCCCGCCGACCTGGCAATACCCTCGATGGAGTTCTCGCGGGTATTTACAGAAACACTGTTGAAATATGTCCCCGGATAAAGGCTGACAAAGACATCCGCTGTACTTCCTTCGGGATACAGCTCATAACCTATTTCAGCCGTATTCCCTATCGCCACCTCTATTTCAGGCTCCACCGAAATGGAAGTGGCCGCAGCCTGTCCCCCACCGGAAGAACCTGTGAAACAGCTCACGTAAAAATCCTCAGTATAGGTGTTCGCACGGGTGAATCCCCTGCCGTCCACATATTTCTCGACATAGACCAGCTCCACCACAGCATATCCCTCAAAAGGCGCAGTGACCCTGACTGTAGCAGAAACCGTCGACTTGCTTACGAATTCGACAGCCGGATTTGCACAGGCCCATATGGCCTTATCCACATAGCCGATGCTTACAGATGGCACATCCAGTGTCAGAGTCTCCCCTACGGCCACCCTGTAGGATGCGGCCCGGGCACTGAAGGATACAACCAGTGCAGCAAAAAAAACAAGAATTCCACAAAAAGTATTACGGTTCATACCCGGAATCATATTTCAAGTCCGTGTTTAATGAATGTAGTCATACCGGAAATTCCGGTATGACTACATTCATTGCACTCTCCAGTTTTTTAGAAATAATATTTGAAGCCTATGCTTGCCCCTGTATTGATGCTGAAGCTGAAATCATTGTCAACAGAGGAAGTTTTGGTGGATCCCTTTGATGTAGAACGGTCCATGCTATAGCTCAGGCCTCCGGCCCTTAAAGTGATACCGAAATGTTCTGCCGGCCTGAATTCAAAGGCCACCGCAGAAAGGTTGAGCCCGAACTGTGTGACGCCTCCCTTGACGACAGTCTGCTTGTCTATATCACGGCTGTTACCGCCGAAACCCACACTCAGATCAAAACCAGGGGTATACCAGAACTTCTCTCCGAGAGGGACATAGTACCTTACGCCAGGGGTAATCGCAAACACGTTAGTCTTTCTGAAAAGTGGGTTGTCATCTTCATCAGTACCGTTGTTATACCTGCTGTGTGTAAAACCGAGAGAAAAGTTCACCTCCAGACGGTCAATGACGAAATACCCGAACTGAGGGGCAATGCCGAAAGACATCGTGGCAGGAGTCTTCGTCACAACATTCCCGACAGTATTCCGTGTACTTCCGCTCTCAATGGTAAAGTTTCCGGAAATGTACATATCACCTTTGTCCTGCGCAGATACAGCCACAGAAACACCAGCGGCTACGAAAAGAGCCAATAAAATTTTCTTCATATCAGTAATAAGTTAATTATTTGTCAATAAAAAGTCTCAGGCATTACTGTAAGATATTGGTGTGTATATGTTGTAGAGAAATTTTAAGAAATGCCTGAGACGTGAAACGCATCTTCACGACGCGTATGACTGATTATTTCTGTCCGCCGTTTACGACACAGATGACCACCCTGTTCTTCTCAGGGAGATCATACGGAGCTTCGGTCGAACCCTTGTAAGAAACAGTGATCCTCTCCGAGGATATCCCCGCTTTCTCAAGCACGGCAGCCACCGCCTCGGCACGCTTCTGAGACAGATACCAGTTCCTTTCAGGGGTTCCGGTCTGGGCGTCAGCATAACCTGTAAGGCTTACTTTCGCAGACGGATTGTCCTTGAGCAGATCCGCTATGGCACCTATCTTCTTGGCTTCAGTGCTGCTGATCTCATACTTGCCTATGCGGAAATATACATTGTCCTTGAACTCCTTCACCTGAGGTTCCTCTGCCGGGGCCGCAGCAACAGGCTCCTTTACCTGTTCCTTCTTTTCAGGTTTTGGTTCCGGCTGCGGAGCAGGCTTCTGCTCAGGAGCAGGGGCTGGGGCGACATACGGCTCAGACGCAGGAGCAGAGGCCTGTCTGCGATTTTTCTTCAAGCCGATCTTGAAGGTAAAGCCGGCCTGGGCACCAAGCTGCCAGTCCACTGCGCTTCCGCGTTTTGAATTGAAACGATCGGACAGGAAATTGCCGTTGACTTCGACATTGAACTGCACCGCATATGTAATCCGGATGCCGGTACCGACTCCGAACCTGCCGGCCGGGAAGACCTTGCTTCCGTCCCACATAAGGTTGTCTGCAGGAAAAGCGGCGGCCAGTGAATTGGCCTCCTTGTTGTTGAACGCACCGTTAACACCCACTCCGGCAAAAAGGTAAGGGCTTACGGCCCTGCTCATCCTGTACCCGGAAAATATACTGCAGATGTCCACCATCACGTCAACATTCCCCTGAAGGAAGTTGTACTTGTACACCTGGGTAGGTCCTGTAAGGGCACCCTTGGCCTGCCATCCGCCTATTCCGGCACGCAGACTCCACACCGGAGTGAACTGATAGCCGAACGAGAAAGTCGCAGCAGGAGATATGAGATCCCCGAATTTCGTTTCGCCTACCGTATACCCGATGCCTCCCTGGGCCTGGATGAACCAGTGTCCGCTGAAGTCATCGGCCTTGCCGTCACGCTTGCTGTCCTGACCGTATACAAAAGAAGCAGACAGAACAGCGGCCAATGCGATTGTCAATATCTTTTTCATGGCACTAAAGTTTAGTGATATTTAAAATACAAAGAGGGTGACCGGTTTTCCGACCACCCTCCCAATTAATCAAATACTGAGTTAATTATATCAGTTTCCAGCAGGAGTCTGACCATGAGGATAAACTGGAATGTGTACCCACAGAGACTCAGCACCCCATTTGTGCTCAATAGTTACCTCAACATAGATATAAACAACCTTTTCAAGGTTCCAACCACGCTCAGATGTAAATACAAGCACATCATCAACGCCATCAGAGTTCTTGTCAAGACCAGCTACTGAAGCATTCTGATCGAACGCAGAAAGTTTCGGCAACTTCACTACATCAGCATCAGTAAGAGAGCCAGCATTATCCATCGGAACGTAATTACCATTCTCAAGAGTCATGCTTATACGTGCATTCTTAAGGTCGAATGTAGGGTTCTGTACATCATAGTATACCTTACGTCCGTTTGCAAGCTTAACTTCATCAGTTGTACCCGTAGCAGTGTAGACGCTCACAGGATATCCCCAGCTGTCTTCTGCTGTAAAGAGGTCAGCGAGATTAACTTCTCTACCACCTTCATAACCATCTTCGAAGAACTGTTCTTCATCACTCTGGTTAACATATACCGGTTTAATGAATACAACATCAAATGTCTTAACAATCACATGGTTCCAAGGATTAATCCTACCCCAAGCATTAATTGTAATTCGATTTTCAAATTCATCAACTGGAGTATCAATGTTTTCAAGCAGAGCAATAGCAGCATCTGTTCCCTTATAATGTTCTCCACCGAGTTCAGTCCACTGAGTTCCAGTAAGGGTAAGTGCAATATCTCCATGAGCATGACCTGAATGCCAGTTCTCAACAGCTACATCAGATTCTTCTGCATATGTCATGTTGACAGCAACTGTTCCCGGATGATTATCCCAAAGCTGGTAACCTGCACCTGCTGTTGCATCCTCAGATGCATACATAAACATTGACCTTGAAGTATTGAATCCAGGGATGTAGTCATTCATCTGATCAGCGGCAAACTGCATGCTCCATGCACGGCAATCAAAGTCTTTGTTAACCACCGGAGCTACGTTGTCCATAAGGTAGCCGTCTGCATTGGTTCTGAACAGAGTAGTAAGATCGTAGTTATAAGTAACATACTTCTGAGCACCCTGTGAACGGTACTGTACCGGACGAATTCTTGCAAGCTCACCATCAGTTATCCAGTCAGCAGTGTTAAGACCTACAAGTGAAGGAAGCTCTGGTACAAGGACATCAACTTCAAGAGCAAACTTGATATCACCATTGTAAGAATACTTGCTTGGCAATGTAAAGTTGATTGTGAATGTCTTAATAACATCACCCTCAGTAAGATCAGCTACATTCTCACCATCAATCAGATATGCGAATTCACTTGGTTTAACTTCCCATGTGATTGCAGCTGCACGCTCATCATAGTCTTCACCATCCCACTCTATCGTGTACGGAGTATGACCAGTGTTAACAACATAATCAACCTCATATTCAACATCTGCAGATGAGTAAGCATCTACAAAGTCTGCATAAGCAAGTCCGTCTCCGTCATTTATCTTGGAAAGTATCTTCTCTACGAAAGTAGCCCAATCAATTGAATCCTTAAAGTCTTCGCAACCAAGAGTATATTCAAATGTCTCGATAACACCAAGATCTTCAACATCCTTAGGAACATCAGGTACTGGAGTCCACTGAACCTTGAAGTAACGTACGTCGACAATCTTATTGTTAACAGTATCGACAAGTTCAACACGCACTACCGGAGTCTTGTCAATAGAAGCCTGATTTGGTTCCTCACCCTCCTGTGCACCAGGATATGTAGATTTCAGGAGTGCAGTACCAGCCTCAACATCCTGTTCAACGACAGCAAATTTCTGCTGGTCAGTACCATTATCACCAACTTCAAATGCCTTCGTAGGAACAGCGAATCTGAAAGCAAGACCATTTTCCTTAAGAGTAGTCTTAGATATTTCCTCATGCAGATCCTTATCGGCATCTGGAGCAGCCGTACAACCGGTAACCATGGAAAGAAGATCAATAGGCTCGTTGTAAGCAGAGTTCTTAGCCACAACTGAACTAGTCACAGCGACATCATCATAAGTCCCATAGAAATGGTTAGGCTCATCATAAGTAGTAGTAGGGCACTCATATTCTGTCTGATTTCTAAAATCATCAATGACAGCTGCGATATAAGGAGTCAGATCATCTTCGTAAAGAGCGGAATATTCTGAATATACGTTAGCTTCTGTCTCTCCTTCAACAAGATGTTTCTCTGCGATAGGGACCTTAAGCGCAGCAGTATAGATATAGTTTCCATCAAGATTCAGACTTACACCAGCATCCCTTCTAACACTTACAGTCAACACATCCTTTTCAACTGTATAATCAACTACATTAAGATCAACATCTTCAGCTGATTTTGTAAGGAGTTCTGCTTTCTGAATCAGATAGCTCGGAGTCTGAACATCTTCTTTTGTAATATAAGAAGGTGAAATATGGTATTTTACATCTGTAGCCTTAGCTGCAATCCTGAATTCGTCTCCAGCAGTAATTTTCTCATCAGCGGTGACAGTTTTTGGCTCATAGACATAAGAATTGAATTTGATAGCAGGAACGCCTTCAAGGTAAGCCGTAGGAATCAATGAAATAGAAGTAAGCCTTGATGCAAACAGAGCATTGAATTCACTTACAGCATCCTTAATTGCCTGAGCTATCTCACCTGTAACCTCTCCGTCATTCTGAAGAGCAGCCTTGAGAGCCTCCTCGAATTTAGCGTCGAAGTCTTCGATATTCAACTTGTCCCCAAGAGCCTCTTCAAGAGCACCGGCAGTGGCATACACACCAAGAGCCTCCTGAAGAGCCTTAATCTGCCCTAAAGCCGATGACGCGTCATCCTGGGCAGCTTTAACCTGAGCCATGATCTCTGAAATCTTAAGGTCAGAGTCATACTTGCCTACAATAGTGTTAAGTTTGTTCTCAAGAGTCCCGAGAGATGTTTCAAGATCCGACACATCAGCTTTTGTAGCAAAGGTAGCGTCAGCATAACTCATGGTAACATAATCGTCAAGATTAATACCCTCAATTGTTGACTTCAAATTCTCTACCGTAGTCTTCAGCTCTTCAAGACCAAGTTTCTCAAGAGCATCAATTGCAGTCTGGGCTGTATTGATTGCATTCTGGAGAGTGCTCAACTGAGTCTCAACATCGGCAATCTTACCGGTCTCGAGGGCATCAATCCTTTCATTCAGTTTGTTGATGTCATCCTCATAATCGGTACAGCCAGTAAAGGCCAGCATCCCGCCCGCCAGGCAGAATGCCATAACCGTTCTGAAAAATTTTTTCATAACTAAAATTTGTTTGTTACACATTGTTATAAATATAGTTTTTTAGTTTGTTCTTAGTATTGCCTAATACACAAAGCCAAATCACGCACAAAAGTAATTTTTTTTTTTTTCATATACAAAAAATTTATTCGAAAAATATTTTCACACGACCGAACCGGCGTTCTCAGGCATCCTGTAAAGCGGAAATCCATTTGTCAGACGTTTTTTTCAATTTGTTACAATGTGTAACAATCTGTTTACACGTTTATCTCCGGATTTTCCCGCTTATATCATCACGGTCCACGATTCAGCCCAGAATGCGGCATATGGCATTTGCATGCAATTTACATATCAGCTTAACTCTGTCAGGACAGACGCGTTCCGGAAACGGGTCTCCCGGTCAAACCCAGCCAGATAGTTTTCTGTGACGGACAGGCTGGAATGGCCGAGGCTTTCGCTGATAAACGATATGGCAATCCCGCTGCGCTGCATGACCGTGGCGAAAGAGTGGCGGCAACTATAAGTGGTAAACGGCGGTATGCCGATCTGCGAGGCTATCCTCCTGAGGGCATTGTTGCACTTGCTTATCACCTGACGGACCGCTATGGCCGCCCTGATCACTTTCGACCTGCCATAGGCGTACATTGTCTTGGAGCGGACAAAACATATCTCCCCATTCACTATGCTGCCGTATTTCAGGAAGAGCATGTCCCTGAAATTTATACCGTTGCACAGATATGAAAAAAGCCACAGATCCCGGTACATCTCCAGCCTCGGGGTACCGCTGAACTCCATTATCTGCTTTATCTGCTGCTTGGTAAGGGCCAGCTTCCTGGACAGGGACTTCCCCTCTTTCACCCACCGGCTTTCACAGTCTCGCAACCACTGCCCGGTTATATCGGCAAACCGGATGTCAGTCCCCCCGAACCCCTCTATATTAAGGAGTGTGGAACGGCACCTGTAGTATGAATTCACCTTGCCTTCATCGAGGAACTTTTTCATCATGCGGCGTATGGTGACATTCACCGTACACTCTCCGGAGGAATCAAGCCTGAGCTGCAGTTTCCTGTGTGAGAAAGCACCGTTGCTGACAATACTGTCCACAGTTTCCCGCACATGATTGAAAACCCTCTCTATCTCAGGCAGTTTCTTGTTACCTCTGCTGCTGGTCGCCGATTTTGTCCATTCCTGCTCGGACATATCCACACCGGTGGGGATGTATTTCTGGATACGTCTGTAGACAACCTCTATCTTGACCGGGAACAGTCCGCTGTTTTTTTCCTCCGTCTGTCCAACGCGACGATGACAGACACTCCGTCTTTTCGATATTTCAGCATTGCAATCATATTTTAATAAATATGGATTTGTATGCAAAATACATACACCCGACGGCATTAAGCGCCCCTGTACCTGCCCGTTAAACGTTTTTTTCTGCAAAGAAGGGAATTTGTTTCCCCTGAATCCGGCCGCATCACCAAGAGACCGGCCGTCCTGTCAGGCGGCACCTTTCCCGGAAGGCTTCCCCGGGTCCCTGAAGAATACAGCGAACAGTATGGCCACGAGAAGTGCATATCCGGCAAATATGTACCATGCCGCACTCCAGTTACCCACCGTATAGAATATTCCGTCCACTTCCGCAGCATGGGTAAAATGGTTTACGACGGCCTGCGCACCTATCATTCCGACAGAAGCCCCTATCCCGTTGGTCATAAGCATGAACAAGCCCTGTGCACTGGAGCGGATGTCCTCCGTAGTCTTCTCATTCACATACAGGGAGCCTGAAATGTTGAAGAAATCGAATGCGACTCCGTATACTATCATCGACAATATGAACATCCATACCCCCGGCCCCGGGTCGCCGACACCGAAAAGGCCGAAGCGGAAAAACCAGGCCACCATCGCGATGAGCATTACTTTCTTTATTCCCAACTTTCTGAGACACACCGGGATAAGAAGAATCCCAAGGGTTTCTGACACCTGAGATATGGAAATAAGCGCATTTGCGTTTTCAGCACCGAACGTACCGGAATATTCAGGAATGGCCTTGAAGCTGGTGATAAACGGATTGGCATATCCATTGGTAATCTGCAGGGCAACTCCGAGAAGCATCGAAAAGATGAAAAAGACAGCCATCTGCCTGTCCCTGAAAAGGGTAAAGGCCTTAAGGCCGAGAGCATCAGCAAGCCCCTTATGGTCATCCGACGCCTTTACAGGACAGTTCTGGAGAGTAAGGGCATAGGCCATAAGCACCAGGCCGAGGGAGCCGGACGTAATGAACTGCCAGTATGTAGACTGGAACTGGACTCCGTCGGAGTCCTTCATGAAATTCACAAAAAGCATACTGCATATAAATCCCACCGTACCGAACACCCTTATCGGAGGAAAATCCTTTACCGTATCATATCCGTTTGTTTCCAGAATACTGTAAGCCACTGAGTTGGAAAGGGCGATCGTAGGCATGTAAAAAGCCACGCTCAAGCTGTAAAGGGGAAATATGACCCCGAAACTTATCCCCTGCCCTGCATTCATGCAGTAATATCCTGCCGCAAGCATCGCAAGCCCGGCGATACCGTGGCATATGCTCAAGACCTTCTGCGCAGGAATGAACTTGTCCGCGATGATACCTATGACGGCAGGCATGAAAATGGAGACTATGCCCTGCATGGAATAGAACCATCCGATATGGTCCGCAAGACCGGCCTTGCCGAGATAGTTGCCCATTGAAGTAAGATATGCGCCCCAGACTGCGAACTGGAGGAAGCTCATGACCACAAGCCTTATGCGGACTGACTTATTTTCCATTGATTACAGTTTTTAAATGTTATTGGAGAGCAAATATAAGGGTATTTATCCGGTTTTTACTATCTTTGGCCCCTGAAATAATCATAAAAAGGCAGCAGCACCCATGATGAAATTCGTCAAGACAGCGGCAGATCCTCAGTCATGTGCCCGATGCGGAATCATCAGCACCGGACACGGGCAGATAGAGACCCCCATATTCATGCCGGTAGGCACGGTAGGGTCGGTAAAAGGAATCTACCACAGGGATCTGGAAGAAGACATAAGGGCAGAAATCATCCTGGGCAACACATACCATCTGTATCTCAGACCCGGGCTCGAAATACTCCGTGCGGCAGGGGGCCTTCACAAATTCATCTCATGGGACAGGCCCATACTGACAGACAGCGGCGGATTCCAGGTGTTCTCGCTCTCCCCCATCAGGAAGCTCACACAGGACGGATGCACATTCTCTTCGCACATAGACGGTTCGAAGCACACCTTCACACCTGAAAACAATGTAGATACACAGAGGATAATCGGGGCCGACATCGTGATGGCCCTGGATGAATGCACCCCCGGAGACGCCACTTATGATTATGCAAGGAAATCATTGAAACTCACCCAGTCATGGCTGGAACGCTGCATCAGCCGCTTTGACGGGACAGAGCCGCTGTACGGATATTCACAGGCATTCTTCCCGATAATCCAGGGGTGCGTGTACCCCGACCTGAGGAGAGAGGCGGTGGAGCATGCAGCCAGATTTGACAGGGAGGGATATGCAATAGGCGGGCTCGCCGTCGGGGAGCCGACCGAGAAGATGTATGAAATGCTCGAAGTGGTATGCCCGATGCTTCCGGACGACAGGCCGAGGTACCTCATGGGTGTGGGGACCCCGGCAAACATACTTGAAGGCATAGCCCGGGGCGTGGACATGTTCGACTGCGTAATGCCGACCCGGAACGGCCGCAACGGGATGCTCTTCACCTGGAACGGCATCATGAACATGCGCAACAGGAAATGGGCCGACGACTTCTCCCCTATCGACCCGGACGGCACGTCTTTCGTGGACCGCACATACAGCAAGGCCTATCTGAGGCACCTGTTCATCGCAGGAGAGATATTCGCAGGGCAGATAGCGAGCGAGCACAACCTCGCTTTCTACCTGGATCTTGTCAGGGAGGCCAGGAAACATATAGCGGCAGGGGATTTCAGGACATGGAAGGACGAGACGGTAAAAAGGGTCATGACACGGCTGTGATTCCGCCGGACAACAATTTTAAACAGTACAGGAAAGGATGGATCTTAAACCGAGAATACTGGATCTTTATATAGTGAAGAAATTCATCTTCACCTTCTTCATCGCACTGCTCCTCATAATAGGTATCGTCATCATCTTTGACATCAGCGAGAAAATCGATGACTTCGTGGCGCATGAAGCCCCGCTCAAGGAGATAGTATTCGATTACTACCTGAATTTCATACCGTACTTCATGAACATGTTCAGCCCGCTGTTCGTGTTCATAACCGTGATTTTCTTCACATCGAAAATGGCGGCCAACTCCGAGATAATAGCGATACTCTCATGCGGCATAAGCTTCCACAGGATGATGGTCCCGTATATGTTCTCCGCAGCTCTCATCGCAGCTTTTTCGCTGACACTCAACCTTTTCGTCATCCCGAACTCCAACAAAATCCTCGGAGAGTTCGAAAGCAAATACATAAAGACAAGCTACCAGAACACTGGAAGGGACATACATTACCAGATATCCCCAGGTGAGTTCGTTTATGTAGAATCCTTCAGCCGGTGGAACAATACCGCATACAAGTTCACCCTCGAAAGGGTGAAGGACAACCGGCTCGTGTCCAAGCTGTCCGCCGAGACCGCCGTATGGGACAGTACATTCAACGGGTGGACACTGAAAAAATATATGATAAGGGACTATACGGGCGCCATGACAGACAAAATCAGGACCGGAAGCAGGATAGACACAGTGATAAACCTTTCAGTCACGGACTTCTACCTGACCAAAAACACTGTCACCACCCTGTCATACAAAGAGCTCAACCAGATGATCGAGACCCAGAAGATGAGGGGTGATGACAATGTAAAGCTGGCCCAGATTGAAAAGCACACCAGGTTCGCGCTGCCGTTCTCGGCATTCATCCTCACGATAATGGGAGTGTCGCTTTCCTCAAAGAAAAGAAGGGGCGGCATCGGATGGAACATAGGCATCGGGATCGGGCTAAGCTTCTCCTATATACTGTTCCTGAAATTCAGTGAAATGTTTGTCTACACCGATTTCCTTCCGCCAGGAATAGCGCTGTGGGTCCCGAATATACTGTTTGCGATAATATCCGGGTTCCTGTACAGGATAGCGCCGAAATAGCGTAGCACTTTTGCTGACAGCAGCCGCAAGCTATTCCTGCCTGTAATGCACACTTGACGCACCGGAGGACGAGATGCGCGACTTTCCGTCACCGTACATGACTACAGTAGACGCTCCGGATGCCTTCCCTTCAGCCGTGCCGTTGCATTTCACATAACATTCGCTTGCACCTGAAACGCAGCATGAAAAGGTCTCCGTCTCTACATACGCCTTGCCGGAAGAAAGGGATGAGGCCCCGGAGACAGACGCGCTGAATCTGTCAGCCATGCCGCTGAGTACGACATCGGAAGCCCCTCCTGCGTCCACGGTAAGCCCGCAGGCTGAAACAGAGGCCCGTACATCCGATGCTCCGCTCACTGACATCTCAAGGGACGACTCCACCTCCATATCCGCGATGAAATCAGATGCACCGCTTACCTTTACATCCAGACTCCGGGCCATGATCACGGCATCGCTCTCAAAATCCGAAGCCCCGCTGATGTCAATCTTTCCTATAGAGGGACTGGCCGGGACCACGACGTAGACCTTGCCCTGGTTTCCACGCCAGAACTTCCTGTCCTTCCGCTGGACATATATCTTCAGGACACCCTTGTCATCCTCTACACAGACACAAGGGAGCACTTTGGAATCAGCAGTCACGACAACATTGTCAGCCTCTGCAGAATACAGGATGTCAACCGCCCCTGACACCTCAAGTACAGAATACCCGGTATCAACATGGAAAACTTTTTCATCCGTTTCCCCGGAAAGCCGCATCCCTGCCACGGAGACACAGGAAGCAAGGGCCATTACAGACATGGACATGAATAAAATAAAAAATCTTTTCATTGTATATTGATTTAAGAGTTTCCCCACCAGGCAGCACAGAAAAATCCGGTCTGCCGCAGAATCTATATCTGTCAGACCGGAAGAATGTCAGAAATGTTGCAGTCAACCCTGCTTTTTTACAGAAAAATCACCGTTTGCCTGTCTCCTGGACAATCGAAGATACGGAATCGGATACCGAACCTGAAACATCAGCATCCCCACTGTAGTATATGGAGCTGCCTCCGTTCAAGGTACAGCTGATCCTCCCGTCGCTCCTGAACACGGCCCTGCTGGCCCCGCTGAGAACACCGGTACAAGTTACAATCTCCAGTGAATACGGATTGCTGACAGAAATGTCGCCCAGCGATGAAGCTCCCGAAAGGGACATACTGCATGACGACACAGTGCCCGAAATCCTCAAGGAAGATGCACCGGATGCCGAAAGCTCCATGCTTCCGCATTTGAGGAACCCGCACTCTATCAGGCTGGCTCCCGATAGGTCGACGTCAAAGTCGTCCGCCTCGACTGCGCCCGTAAATGAAGAAGCCCCTGATGCATCCACGGCAAACCTGCTGCCTATGAACGGGAAATCGGATATGAGCGAAGCGGCGCCAGAAAGGGAAACTGACTCGATATCCCTGTTAGGCGGGAGTGTAACCACGGCCTTAAAGGCAGCCCAGCCGCTGTCATCCAGCTTGAGGCCGTTGGCAAGCCCAACATAAAGCACGCCTTTTCTCTCGTAGATCTTGATGTACGGCATCAGATTGACGTCCGCCTCCAGCTGGGGAGAGGTGCAGTCCTCTGAAAATCTGACTTCCATCACGGAAGACACATCCAATTCCGTATATGACATCGGGATGTCCACATGTACGACATCAGTTATACCTGCGAACTCTACCTTGCTGCATCCGCACAGCATGCACGAAAGTCCACAAAGAGCCAATCCTAAATATCTTATCATGGGTCACATTCTTTAAATCTGTCACAAGATGCACAAAGGTGCGGACGTGTTGCACGCCAAAGTGCAAATCAACGTACTCAATTCCTTACGAGCCCCAGTTTTTCCATAAGTGCCTGCACCTGCGGATCCCGTCCCCTGAAGTTGCGGTACAGCACTTCCGGATCCTCGGACCCTCCTCTGGAAAGGATGTTCCTTCTGAACGAAGCGGCAGTGTCCCTGTCGAAAATCCCCTTCTCCTTGAAAAGGGAGAAGGCGTCGGCCTCAAGGACTTCCGCCCATTTGTACGAATAGTATCCCGCAGAATAGCCTCCCGAGAAGATATGGTTGAACGCCGGTGAAATGGCCGTACCGGGAACATACGGCATCACACGATACGGCTCTAGAACTTTCCTTTCAAATTCCACGGCATCCGTCCCGGGAAGCGATGTCAGCGTATGCCAGGCCATATCCAATATACCGAACTGCAGCTGGCGCACCTGATGGTATCCGGCAAGGAAGTTCCTGGCGTCAACTATCCTGGACACAAGCTCTTCAGGAATCGGCTCCCCTGTCCTGTAATCCTTTGCGAATGTCTTCAGGTACTGCGGTTCATATGCCCAGTTCTCCATGATCTGGGAAGGCAGTTCTACGAAGTCCCTTGCGACAGAAGTCCCTGTAAGGGACGGATACCTCCCCTCCGCCATTATACCATGGAGGGCATGTCCGAACTCGTGCAGGAAAGTCGTCAGTTCATCATGGGTAAGAAGTGACGGCGTACTTTCCGTGGGCTTTGTGAAATTGGTCACTATGCTCACCAGAGGACGTTCCTCGACCCCTCCCCTCATGCACTGGCCACGGAACTCCGTCATCCATGCCCCGCCACGCTTTCCCTCACGGGGGAAAAAGTCGGCATAGAATACTGCGAGATGCCTTCCGTCCGCGTCAGTGACGTCGTATACCTTCACATCCTTATGGTACACAGGGATATCATCCGCCATAGTAAACCTTATCCCGTAGAGCCGCTCTGCAAGACCGAACACCGCCTCAATACAGTCTTCAAGCCTGAAATACGGCTTCAGAAGCTCGTCATTGAGAGAAAACTCGGCTTCTTTGTACCTCTCGGCCCAGAAAAGGAAATCCCATGGCATAAGCGCCGCATCGCTGAACCCATGACCGGCCGCATAGCCGTATATCCTGGATATTTCTTCCCTTGCATACGGCAATGAAACCGACATGAGTGAGGAAAGGAAATCCTCCACTCTCCCGGGTGTCTTGGCCATGTTCTCCTCCAGGACATAGCAGGCATGGTCCCTGTACCCGAGCATCGATGACATCCTGATCCTCAGGTCCGCAATCTTCAGGACAATTCCCGTATTGTCAATATCCCCGCCTGTGGCCTTGGAATTATAAGCCATGTACATCTGCCTGCGCAGTTCTCTTTTCCTGCTGTACTTCATAAAGGGGGCATAGCTGGGATAGTCCAGGGTAAACATCCATCCGTCAACCCCTTCCGATATCGCGGCAGATCTCCCGGCCTCAACGGCGTAGTCCGGCAGTCCGTCCAGATCGGACGGATCGGTGATGTGAAGGCGATACGCATTCGATGAGCGCAGCACATTGTTCCCGAAGGAAAGGGACAGGAGAGAAAGTTCCTCTGCGTATTTGCTGTAAACAGCCTTGTCTTTTTCAGGGAGGGCGGCCCCGTTCCTGGCAAAAGACCTGTATGTGTTTTCCAGAAGCCTCATCTGGTCCTTTTCCAGGCCGAGGCTGTCCCTCATGTCATAGACAGCCTTCACCCGGTTGAAAAGCGGGACGTTCAATGACACGTACATGGAATACCCGGTAAGCATCGGGGACACCTTCTCGGCAACCGCCTGCAGACTCTCATCGGATTCTGCCTCGATCAGGTTGAAGAAAATGGAAGAAACCCTATCCAGAGTCCTCCCGCTATATTCGAGGGCTTCTACAGTATTCCTGAAATCCGGCGGCTCAGGATTGGACACTATCGCATCAATCTCGGATCTGGCCTCGGCTATCCCGGCCTCGAAGGCGGGAAGATAATCATCAGCCTTTATAATGTCGAACCGGGGTGCACCCCACCTGCATGGGGATTCCGTCAGCAAGGGATTTTCCATATCATTATGTATTAAATACAGGCATCGCAATTCCAAAGGGAACCATTCCCGGCTGCAAAGATAGCGAAAATCCACATCAAGGTATCATAAGACATCGAGACGGCTTATCGACTTGACCAGGGTCTCGGTGACAATGAAACTTATGTCATAGCACCACATCTCCGTACTCTTCCTCACTTTCCTGTAGCCGGTAATGTGGCTGAAGTCAAAGCCCATCTGTCCCAACACTGTCACAGGGACCATGTCTACATCCATCTTTATAAGGTCCGACAGTATCTTATAGTTCTTTTCAAGCGCACTTATCACCCTGATCCGGAACAGGCGGCTGTTCCGGGCCCTCTTGTTATGCCACCTGTTCTTGCACTTGTCACAACAGAATTTCCTGTCGGTCCTGCTGCCATAGGAAATCCGGTTTCCGCATTCAAGGCATTTCCCCGCCGTGCCCGCGGTCTCCACCACAGCCGGACAGACAGCTCCTGCATATGCCGGCATCTTCATCTGATTATCCATATACATACAATCAATTAACTCGGATTTTACCGGACGCAAATTTGGGCCATGCTCCAATACGGACAAAATAAATGTGGCGAAACTCCACGCATGTAAAAAAAGTTTTTCTGTTTTTTATGTTTCCAAAATCCGGCCTGTACATAAAAAAGGAAAATTATTTAAAGAAACAGAAAAACATGGCATATGGAGACCCCTGCAATGGTACACCGGACCGCTATTATGCGTTACTTTGCATCCGGCCGGCATGGAGCGCTCGATATTCCCGGTCAGTGATACTATATTATTTAAAACAGTTTTTATGGAACAGCTGAACAGAATTGAATTGAGGGGTAACGTAGGTAATGTACGTATCTCTGATGTAGGGGAGAACCGTGTGGCAAGATTCTCCCTGGCGACCAATTTCATGTACAAGGGAAAGGACAACGAGGCCGTAGTGGAGACTACATGGCACAACATCACCGCATGGAACGGGAAAGGGATGCCGGACTTTTCGACAATAGTAAAAGGGGCCCCGGTATATGTCACAGGAAGACTCCGGACATCAAGGTTCACGGGGAGCGACGGAATAGAACGGACCGCTTATGAGGTCATTGCCTCAAAGGTAGATGTCCTGGATTTCCAGTCATGATGCACGGGGTACCGGCCGCTCTTCCGCCATCTCCATGCCGGAGAGACTGCCGGGCAGGAGAGCGGCCCGGTCCCCTGACCTGATTGCCCTGTGGATAACTTGTCGGGAACTACAGTGCAATCAAATTTGAAAGATTAAAAATAAGATATATCTTTGCGCCCGTAATTACTCGGGAAAGATTATGGAAATCATTGAAAGATTCAAAGGCGGGGAGTGGACCCGCAGGATTGACGTGTCTGATTTTGTCTACAGGAACATCACCCCTTACACAGGGGATGCATCGTTTCTGAAAGGACCGTCAAAGCGCACTGAAAAACTCTGGGGCGAATGTCTAAAAGCTCTCGATGAAGAACGGAAGAACAACGGAGTGCGTGCAATAGACGCCAGGACAATCTCAACTATCACTTCCCATAAGGCCGGATATATCGACAAGGAGTGCGAACTAATCGTAGGCCTGCAGACAGATGAGCTCCTGAAAAGGGCGATCAAGCCATTCGGAGGGTTCAGGGTTACAGAGAAGGCCTGCCGTGAAAACGGAGTGGAGATTGACCCGCAGGTAAAAGAGATATTCACCCACTATCGCAAGACACATAATGACGGTGTGTTTGATGTCTATACGGAAGAAATACTGAAATTCAGGTCACTGGGCTTCTTGACCGGTCTTCCTGACAACTATTCCAGAGGCCGAATCATAGGTGACTACCGGAGGCTCGCCCTCTATGGGGCGGACAGGCTCATCGAAGCGAAAAAGGAAGACCTGAAGAACCTGACAGGTCCTATGACAGAGGCGAGGATAAGGCTGCGTGAGGAAGTTGCGGAGCAGATACATGCCCTCAACGACATAAAGACCATGGGAGAGTACTACGGGCTTGAGCTCGGAAGGCCTGCCCTCAATGCGCAGGAAGCGGTACAGTGGGTCTACATGGCCTACCTTGCCGCCGTCAAAGAGCAGGACGGGGCTGCAATGTCACTTGGAAACGTATCCTCCTTTCTGGACATCTACATACAGTACGACCTCGACCACGGCAATATAGACGAAACTTTCGCCCAGGAGCTCATAGACCAGTTCGTGATGAAGCTCCGCATGGTACGCCACCTCAGGATGCAGTCTTACAACGACATATTCGCAGGAGACCCTACATGGGTAACCGAATCCATCGGTGGCCGTTTCAACAGCGGCAAAGTGAAAGTGACCAGGACTTCGTTCAGGTTCCTGCAGACCCTCTACAACCTCGGTCCTGCACCGGAGCCTAACATGACCGTACTTTGGAGTCCTGAGCTTCCTGAAGGATTCAAGGAATTCTGTGCCAAGGTTTCAGTGGACACAAGCTCGATACAGTATGAGAATGACGATCTGATGCGTCATGTGCGCGGATGCGATGACTATGGTATCGCCTGCTGCGTATCATACCAGGCCATAGGAAAGGCCATACAGTTCTTCGGGGCCCGCGCGAACCTCGCCAAGGCACTCCTGCTGGCCATCAACGGCGGGCGCTGCGAAAACACCGGAACACTCATGGTCGAGGGAATAGAACCGCTCAAGAGCGACGTTCTCGACTTCGAGGAGGTAGTAACGAACTACAAGAAAGTGCTGCATGAGGTCGCAAGGGTATACAACGAGGCCATGAATATCATCCACTACATGCATGACAAATACGACTACGAGAGGTCACAGATGGCATTTATTGACACAGACCCGGCCATCAACCTCGCCTACGGAGTTGCCGGACTCTCGATAGCAGTGGATTCGCTTTCAGCCATAAAGTATGCAAAAGTCACGGCGCACCGCAACGCCGACGGTCTCACCGACGGTTTCTCTATCGAGGGCGAATATCCTTGTTTCGGAAACGACAACGACAAAGTGGACAGTCTTGCCGTGGATCTCGTACATTATTTCAGCACAGAACTCGGCAAACTTCCTATATACAAAAACGCAATGCCTACCCTCTCTCTCCTTACTATCACCTCAAACGTGATGTACGGAAAGAAGACAGGCGCGACACCTGACGGAAGGGCAAAAGGCGTAGCCTTCGCACCTGGAGCCAACCCTATGCACGGACGTGACTCCCACGGAGCCATCGCCTCGCTCAGTTCAGTAGCCAAGCTCGACTACCATGACGCGATGGACGGCATAAGCAACACCTTCTCGATTGTCCCTAAATCCCTCGGGCCTACACCGGAGGAAAGGGTAGAGAATCTGGTGACGATGATGGACGGATACTTCACCAAGGGTGCGCACCATCTGAACGTGAACGTCCTCAACAGGGAGATGCTTGAAGACGCTATGGAACATCCTGAGAACTATCCGCAGCTCACCATCAGGGTGTCAGGCTATGCCGTGAACTTCACCAAGCTGAGCAGGGAGCACCAGCTGGAGGTCATTGCCCGTACTTTCCACCAGTCCATGTAAATTGCAGTCCGTTTTCATTAACCAGACCAATTTATGGAGCTGAAAGTACACTCGTATGAATCCATGGGAACTTATGACGGGCCGGGAATCCGGCTCGTCGTTTTTCTGCAGGGATGCCCTTTCAGATGCCTTTACTGCGCAAATCCCGACACCATACCTGCCGGGGAAGGAATCCTGACGTCCCCTGAAAAAATAGTGGAGATGGCAGTTAACGAAAAACCTTTCTTCGGCAGGAGAGGAGGGGTGACATTCTCCGGAGGAGAACCCACAATGCAGGCTGAAGCACTGGTGTATACTGTGGAGAAGCTCAGGGAAAACGGAATCAATGTATGTATTGACACCAACGGAGGAATCTGGAATCCGCATGTGGAGAAACTGCTGTCACTTACGGATCTCGTTCTTCTGGACGTTAAGGAGTTCAATCCACGGAGACATGAAGTGCTCACAGGGAGGAGCAATACCCAGACCCTGAAGACGGCACGCTGGCTGGAGGAGAATGGCAAACCATTCTGGCTCAGATATGTACTTGTCCCCGGGTACAGTGATTTCGAAGAAGATATCCGTGCGCTGGGAGAACATTTCAGAAACTATTGCATGATACAAAGGGTTGAAATACTCCCCTACCACACTCTCGGAGTGAACAAATACGGGGCCCTCGGACAGGAATACAAGCTCAAGGATGTGAAACTCAATACGAAAGAGCAGCTCGACAGGGCAAAACGACTGTTCAGCGGATATTTCAGCTGCGTCATCCTCAATTGAATACAGATGGAACAAAGGAAACATACGTTAAAGGAATGGATCATAGCAGTGCGTCCGTGGTCCTTCCCTGCGTCCGCGATGCCGGTAATCGTCACCCTCGGCTATCTGCTCTGGAAGAGCGGTGACGCCCACCCCCCTTTCACGATACACTGGGGTTACGGGATATGGGCTCTTGTAAACATAATCCTGTTCCATGCCGCAGGAAATACATGGAGCGACTATTTCGATTTCAAGAAATCGGTCGACGCGGAAGACACTTACGGGGTCAGGACCCTGACAGGAAAGATGTTCACTCCTGAAGAGATAAGAAGGCTCTCAGCCATACTTCTGGCCGTAGCCGCAGCGGGAGGGGCAACCCTTCTGGCTCTCACAGGACTTCCGCTGCTGTGGATAGGAATCGGCGGGCTGGCCTGCACCCTTCTTTATCCGGCGATGAAATACATGGCATTGGGAGACCTGGTCATTTTCATTGCATACGCCATACTGCCGACACTCGGGACATCATACGCCGCAACAGGGAGCGTAATGTGGGACTCGCTTTGGCTTGCACCCCCAGTCGGACTCATTACCGTAGCCATTCTGCACGCGAACAACGCAAGAGACACGGCCACTGACAGACGGGCGCAAATCCGCACTTTCGCCATGAGTGTGGGACAGCTGGCATCAAGGGCCATATACTATGCCGAAATCCTGATCCCGTTCGCATGGATTGCGGTATGCTGCGCCGCAGGGGTGTTCCCTTTATGGAGCCTGCTCGTGATGGCGGCGCTGTTCCCGGCGGCAGCGGGCATCAGGACGATGGGAAGGTCGAAAAAGGAAGGCATGTCGGCCATCAGGTCCCTGGACGAGGCTACAGCCAGGCTGCAGATGGTCTTCTCGCTGCTGTTCACAATATCATTCATCCTCGCATCTTTCATCTGACATGAATACCGTTTCCGGAAAAACGGGTATTTGTACCATGATTGCAGTCATTGCAGCCGCAGTGCTGTGGTTCATAATGTTCTCACCATGGACAGCCCCTCACATCAGCTTCTGGGCGATGATGTCATGCTCTGCCATGATACTTACGGCCGTCGCAACCATACTTAGACCGGACACCTGGACAGCGTCCAGGCTGAAAGGCTACGACTTTGCAGCTGGTGCAGCGGTTGCCGCCGTACTATGGGGCATATTCTTGGCCGGAGACAGGATTTCATCGGAGATATTCGGGTTCGCAAGGCCGCAGGTGGAAATGATATACGGGATAAAGGACGGCATGTCCCCATGGCTCCTGTCCGCACTGCTCCTGTTCCTCATAGGACCGGCGGAAGAGCTGTTCTGGAGGGGCTATGTACAGCGCACGCTGTCAGAAAGATGGAATGCGGACAAAGGGGCTGCAGCAACACTTGCCGCATACACGCTCGTGCATCTCCCTTCCGGAAATTTCATGCTCATTGCAGCTGCCTTCACGGCCGGGGCTGTCTGGGGACTGCTGTACAGGTTCTTTCCGGAACGGCTCTGGGCGGCAGTCATCTCCCACGCCATATGGGATGCCGCAATATTCGTATGGTTTCCCATCTGATGCCGGAGGAAATACCGGCATTCCGTCACACATCCAGACTCCAGGGAGCAAATGCAAAAGTCCATCACTCTGTCCTTTACAGTTAATCCCATGTAATTTAAAGGATTAAATTCATAGCTTTCAATTAATTAAATTAGGAAAAGACAGAATTATCAATTATATTTGTAATATTGTAAGAAGCTACAACAATACCTACCGACATGAAACATACATTACCTGAACTGCCCTACAGCCAGGATGCATTAGCCCCGGCAATGAGCGCAGAAACATTTGAATACCATTACGGCAAACACCTGCAGACATATATTGACAACCTTAACAGGATGATAGAAGGCTCCCCCTATGAGGAAATGCCGCTTGAAGACATAGTCAGGAAGGCCACCGGCGGTATATTCAACAATGCCGCACAGACATGGAACCACACATTCTTTTTCCAGACGCTCACTCCGGAGCACAAGGAGATGCCTGAGAAACTTTCCTGCGCCCTTACGGAGGCATTCGGCTCTGTGGACGCATTCAAGAACGAATTTACCAAAGCAGCCATTTCCCTTTTCGGCTCCGGCTGGGCATGGCTGGCAGAGGATGCCGACGGCAAACTGTCCATCCTGCAGGAGTCCAATGCAGGCAATCCACTTACAAGGGGACTGAAGCCGCTGCTGACAGTCGACGTATGGGAGCATGCATATTATATCGATTACAGGAACAGAAGGGCGGCCTATATCGAGGCATGGTGGGGTCTCGTAGACTGGGAGAAAGTTTCCGCCAGGCTGTAGGAGAGGCAGTCCATAACTGAATATCAATCATTTTACTATTATAATCAATACCATTATGAAAAAGTATGTTTGTGTTATCTGCGGATACGTATATGATCCAGCAGTAGGAGATCCGGACAGTGGAATCGAGCCGGGAACAGCATTCGAAGACCTTCCTGCAGACTGGGTATGCCCTCTTTGCGGAGTAGGCAAGGAAGATTTCAAAGTCGAGGAATAACAAGCCGGAAGGCAAGTAAATTCAATAATGCCTTACAGTGCGGTACTCCGGGGAGCAATTCCCGCAGCACCGCACTTTTCTTGTGCCGGGGTTTCCCGGCGCATGGAGAATTCGCACCCGCAGTACTGCTGGTTGTAGAAACCGTACTCCTTGATTATCTGGAGCCTGCGTTCCTGCAGACCACCTTTTCTCCAGTTGCGGTCCCACCAGAGCACATCGGGGTAAAGGGCAGCCGCATACCGCCCTGCCCTGTTGATCTGATCCAGACTTTTCCACCGCGAAGAAGCCAGTGTAGTGGCAATCACCTTTATACCGTGCTCGTGGGCATATTCCGCCGTCCTCTCCAGGCGCATCATGAAACACTGCATGCACCTTGCCCCGCGTTCGGGCTCGTCTTCGAGCCCGCACACCCTTCCCAGCCAGGCAGAATGGTCATAGTCATCATCCACAATTTCCAGTCCGAGCGAGGTGGCGTACCTTGTACATTCCTCTTTCCTGACAAGGTACTCTTTCTCCGGATAAATGTTCGGGTTGCAATAATAAATGACAGGGGTGACACCGCCTTTCACCATGCATTCGACAATCGCAGAAGAACACGGGGCGCAGCATGTATGCAGAAGCACCCTGGTTTCCCCTCCAGGCACTTCCAGTTGTAGTTTATCTTTCATTGTCTGCAGTATTTCCCAAAAAGGCAATATAGGAATTTTTGTACACATGGCGAAATTTTCCGTACAAATGCGGATTCTCCGGAATGCGATCCCCGGGAAATGGCTTGTTTTTTGCTGGGCATTCCCGGCCCGGGTGCATGTCCGGGCGCAGGATACCGGACAACAATAAAACAAATCGACATATTATGAAAAGTATTCTTACTGCAGCCGCAGCAGTCGTGCTGCTGGCTTCGTGCGGAGCCGGAATCAACCTCAGCGGGAAATGGGAAATCGTAAAACTCAACGGCGAGGAGGTCCAGGCCACAGAAACCAAGCCATTCCTTGAATTCAATACTGAAAAAAGTGAAGTCCATGGGAATACAAGCTGCAACATCATGAACGGCAGTTATACACAGGACGGGAAAAAACTTTCTTTCGGGAACATGGCTACCACCATGATGGCAGGGCCTGACATGGACCTGGAAAGGGAGGTCCTCGATGCGATGAACAAGACAGCCTCGATTAAAGACGTTGCCGGAGACAATATTCAGGTTTTCGATGAAAACGGCAACCTTATCATGGAACTCCACAGGAAATAGGCTCTCCAACGTGCAAAAAAGGCCTGAATGAAGAAAAACGGTTGCAATGACGGAAATTATACGTATATTTGCAGCCGCTTTTCCTTGGAGAGATGCTCGAGTGGCTTAAGAGGCACGCCTGGAAAGCGTGTATACGACAAAATCGTATCTCGGGTTCGAATCCCGATCTCTCCGCAAGACCGTCTGACAATGAACGCTGCCCCTTTCAAAACGGGACAGCGTTTTCTTTTATGCACGCCGCTGTCCTGAGTTATGTAAACAGACCCCATAAGACAAGTTCGCGGCTTTGTGCTAATTAGAGTAAAAACCTGTCATAAAATTCCTGTGCAAATACTTATGCCAGGTCCCTGCCATTTAAAGTGCAATACATTGAGCCTCAACAATATTACATAGAGCATGAAGCAATCATTGAAAAGCAGCCCGCCGGAACATAGCGTAAAAACTGCGCAAAGCTCCGGACGGATTGAGGTATTCAGCGATTTATGTATATATTTGTCAGATGTTTAACCGCATGATTATGGCACATAAATTCCTGTTTTCCATTGCGGCGCTCATGCTCTCCGCAATGCCGGATGCCGGTGCGCAGGCAATCCCCGATTACAAAAACCCGACACTGTCACCCCAGGAAAGGACAGCAGACCTGCTTTCAAGGATGACCATAGAGGAAAAGATCGGGCAGACCCTTTGCCCGCTCGGCTGGCCGATGTACGAAAAGCATGCTGACGGCAGCACCTCGGTATCACAGAGATTCCAGGATTTCATCACTTTGCAGCACGGGGGAATGCTCTGGGCCACTTTCAGGGCGGACCCGTGGACACAGAAGACCCTGGAAACGGGGCTTAACCCGGAGCTTGCCGCACAGACATACAACAAGCTGCAGGAATACGCCATCAGCCACAGCAGGCTCGGCATACCTGTCATACTCGCGGAGGAGGCTCCGCACGGCCACATGGCCATAGGAACGACGGTCTTCCCTACCAGTATCGGGCTCGCGTCCACATGGGATACCGCCATAATAGAGGAAGCCGGAAGGGCGATTGCGGAAGAACTCCGCTCACAGGGAGGACATATCGGCTACGGGCCGGTGATAGACCTGGCAAGGGAACCGCGCTGGTCCAGGGTTGAGGAGACATACGGAGAGGACGTCTTCCTGACTTCACAGATGGCATCCGCCATGATACGCGGCACATCAGTAAAGCACAACGGCACTGACAAAGGGATAATCTCCACGCTCAAACACTTCATCGCATACGGCATCCCGGAAGGAGGGCACAACGGCAACCCTTCATTCATCGGACAGAGGGACCTGTACGAGAACTTCCTGCCTGCTTTCAAGGCTGCGGTGGACGCAGGGGCGCTCTCGATAATGACATCCTACAATGCGATAGACGGCACACCCAGCACGGCAAACGCGGCGCTGGTGCGCGGAATCATCCATGACAGATGGGACTTCGGCGGATTCGTGGTATCGGACCTGGAGAGCATCGACGGGCTCTGCACCGCCCACCATATAGCCGCAGACAAGAGGCAGGCCGGGGAACTGGCGATGAAAGCCGGAGTGGATGTGGATCTCGGGGCAAACTGCTACTCACTCCTAGCCGAAAGCTTCCGCAGCGGCAGGCTCGACACAGGGCTGCTCGACGAGGCTGCGGGAAGGGTGCTCAGGCTGAAATTCGAGCTCGGGCTGTTCGATGACCCTTATATCGACCCGGCAGGGGCAAGGAAGGGAGTCAGGACAGCGGAGCACATCCGCACAGCGAGGGAAGCGGCGGCAGAAGGCATTGTCCTGCTGGAGAACAACGGCATACTGCCTCTCAAGAAAGGGACAAAGATAGCTGTCATCGGGCCGAACGCAGACAACATGTACAACCAGCTCGGGGACTATACCGCACCGCAACCGAGGGAGAACATCACCACCGTCCTGGACGGGATCACAGCAAGGAACGGAAAAAAGAACACCGTCTATGTAAAGGGATGCGCCATACGTGACACATCCTGGAATGAGATCGAGACAGCTGCAAAGGCGGCAGCGGAGGCTGACGTAGCCATAGTGGTGGTCGGAGGCTCCAGCGCAAGGGACTTCAAGACCAGGTACATAGACACAGGGGCCGCAGTGGTCGACAGCGAATCTGTAAGCGACATGGAGTCGGGCGAAGGCTTCGACCGGGCAACGCTTTCACTGCTCGGGCTGCAGGAAAGGCTGCTCTCGGAGATAAAGAAGACAGGCACACCGGTGGTGGCCGTTTACATAGAAGGCAGGCCTCTCGACAAGAGATGGGCAAAGGAGAATGCGGACGCCCTTCTCACCGCATGGTATCCTGGGCAGGAAGGAGGGGCGGCAGTGGCTGATGTGCTGTTCGGGGATGTAAACCCGGCGGGGCGTCTCCCTATCTCCGTCCCGTACAGCACAGGGCAGCTTCCGGTCTACTACAACAGGCATTTCCCCGCCGCCCACGACTATGTCGAGCTGCCGTCCGGGCCGCTGTACGAATTCGGCTACGGCCTCAGCTACACAACATTCGAATACTCAGCACTGGAGATCTCCCCGTCCGGAAGCGACGGGATGACATTCAAGGTGAAGTTCACCGTCACGAATACTGGCGATGCCGACGGGGATGAAGTCCCGCAGCTGTACATAACAGACATGGTGGCCTCGACGGTCCGTCCCCAGAAACAGCTGAGGGCCTTCGACCGGGTGTCCATACCGGCAGGGAAAAGCGCGGAAGTGGAATTCATCCTGGACAAGGAAGATTTCATGATGTACGGACCGGACATGAAGCCGGTGGTGGAGCCTGGAGACTTCAGGATTGCCATAGGGGCTTCTTCCGGGGACATCAGGCTTGAAGACACAATAACGGTGGAATGAACTCCGTCGTCATACTGACGTTAAGTTCTGCGACAGGGCCCGTCAGGGCCGCACCGGAGCGTCAGCGAGGTTTCCAGGAGGAAACCGAAGCAGCGCAGGTGCCGGCGTAGCGAAGCAAAGCCGCATGCCCCACCGGGGCTGTCACCGTAAGGTGACTGGTGGTAGACAGACTATATTTCCTCCAGAAATCCTTAACCGTCAGTAGGACGTATTCCAGTCATTGAAGATAAACTATTGAATAAATGAAACATACAGCACTATACATTGCCATAGCGGCAGCCTGCCTCACCGGATGCGCCGGAGGGGCGGATATTGCGCCGGAGAAACTTACAGATAAAGTGGACCCGTTCATAGGGTCCGGGGGGCACGGACATGTATTCGTCGGGGCATCTGTCCCGCACGGAATGGTACAGCTCGGGCCACAGCAGCCGGACAAAGGCTGGGACTGGTGCTCCGGATACCATTATTCAGGGACACGGATCATCGGGTTCAGCCACACGAGGCTAAGCGGGACCGGCATCGGGGACTACGGGGACATTCTCCTCATGCCTTACGACCCTGCAAAACCGGCAAATGAGGGAGGGCACATATACGCCGCCCTCGACCATAGCGCAGAGACTGCCAGGCCGGGCTATTACAGCATCAGGATGGATGAATACGGCATTACAGCCGAACTCACCGCCACTGAAAGGGTCGGGCTGCACCGCTACAGGGTCAGCGCGGACACCACGGCAGTGCTCGTGGACCTGACCACGGGGGTCGGCTGGGACGAAGCGACGGAATGCCGCCTGCAGAAGACCGGGGAACGCACAGTGGCAGGATACAGGCGCTCTTCAGGCTGGGCAAAAGACCATATATGGTATTTCACAGCGGAATTCTCTCTGCCTATACTCTCCCCGGAAAAGACAGAGGCCACCGGAGCTGCCCTGTCGCAAAGCCTGCTTTTCGACACATCCAAAGACAAGACACTGGAAATCAAGGTGGCACTATCACCTGTCAGCATAGAGAATGCACAGATGAACCTCCAGGCGGAAGCCCCCGGCTGGGACTTCGAGTCCGCACGCACGGAGGCCGACGGCAAATGGGAGGAGGCCTTAAGCAGGATAGGGATCACACCTTTGGACGAGAGGCAGGACAAGATCTTCTACACAGCCCTTTACCACACCATGATAGCCCCGTCGCTGTTCTGCGACGTGAACGGGGAATACCGCGGTGCGGATGCGCAGGTGCACAGGAGCGGCAGCGACACATACACGGTATTCTCCCTCTGGGACACATACCGTGCGGCATCGCCCCTGATGACACTCACCGACCCGGAGATGTCCTCCAGCGTAGCCGGAAGCCTCATGAACATCTGGCGGCAGCAGGGCAAGCTGCCTGTATGGCATCTCGCTGGAAACGAGACTGACTGCATGGTGGGCAACCCGGGGGTGATCGTTCTTGCCGACCTGTACCTCAAAGGCTTCGTAAGAGACAGCACAGAAGCGCTGGAAGCCATGAAAAGATCATCCATAAGGAACGAACGGGGTATGGAGCTGCTTAAGAAATACGGTTACATACCGTTCGACAAGAGCGCGGAAGTGGAGACGGTGGCCAAAGGGCTCGAATTCGCCATTTCAGACGCAGCGGTAGCCAAAGTGGCTGAAAGCCTCGGGGACACAGGAGCGGAAAAGTATTTCGGGCAGCGGAGCAGGTCATACACGTATTACTTTGACCCTCAGACACAGTTCATGCGCGGCCGCGCTTCCGATGGTTCATTCCGCACCCCGTTCGACCCTTTCAAGGCGCCCCACATGCGCAGCGACTACACGGAAGGGAACGCATGGCAGTACACATGGCTCGTCCCGCATGACGTACATGGTCTCATAGGCCTTTTCGGAGGGGAGAAGCCTTTCCTTGAAAAGCTCGAGGGGCTGTTCAGGGCCGAAGGAGACCTCGGCGGAGACGCCAACGACGTGACCGGCCTCATAGGGCAGTATGCACACGGCAACGAGCCGAGCCATCACATAGCCTACATGTTCAATTATGCAGGACGGCAGGACCGCTGCGCTGAAATAGTCAGGACAGTGACTGACAGCCTCTATTTCGACGACCACAGCGGGGTCTGTGGCAACGAGGACGCCGGACAGATGTCCGCATGGTACATCATGTCCTCCATCGGCCTGTACCAGGTGGACCCGGCAGGCGGCAGATTCGTGATAGGCAGCCCTTCGGTGAAGGAGGCAGTACTGGATGTAGGAGGCGGAAGGAAATTCACAGTCAGCGCCCCCGGCAACTCACGGGAGAACATATACGTCACAGCCGTGCGCCTCAACGGGAAGCCGCATACCCGTTCCTGGATAACATACAGTGACATTGTGGCCGGAGGCACCCTCGAATTCGACATGGGACCTGAGCCCTCAGGGTTCGGAAGCGGGGCCGGAGACAGACCGTAAGTACTGGAAAATCATTGTCCTGAGGGCAAGAATAATATATATTTCATACATTGCACAATATAAGACAATATCTTTATAATAAATACAATGGCAAACTCCAGAATAATACCGACCTGTGCGCTGGCATTGTCCTTCATACCGGCAACGGCACAGACCCCCTACTGGAAAGACATGAACGTCACGACAGTGAACGGGAATTCCCAAAGGACCGAACTTGTATTCTACCCTGACGAGGCCTCGGCAAGGGAGACGGCCTTCGAGGAAAGCCCCAATTACCGCAGCCTCGACGGGCAATGGAAATTCAGGTACTTCGACTCGCAGGAGCAGGTTCCGCAGGACATAGCTGCCACAACTGCTTCAGGGACAGAAGGCTGGGACAGCATCAAAGTCCCGGGGAACTGGGAGTTGCAGGGCTTCGGGACGGCAATATACGTGAACCAGAAGTTTGAATTCGCAACATGGAACCCGACACCACCTTCTCTGCCAGAGGTCACCCCGGCCGGAGTATATTTCAGGACGTTCGAAGTGCCTGCATCATGGGACGGCAGGGAGATATACCTCAATATAGGCGGCGCCAAGTCAGGGGTCTACGTATACGTGAACGGCAAGGAGGCGGGATTCAACAACGACTCCAAGAACCTTGTCCGCTATGACATAACACCGTATGTCCGCAGCGGGGAGAACACCCTCGTAATCAAGGCCCTGAGATGGAGTACAGGCTCATACCTCGAATGCATGGACTTCTGGCGTATCAGCGGGATTGAAAGGAGCGTCTACCTCTCATCCGAAGAAAGCCGCACGGACTTCGGCTTTGAGGTGGTATCCACGCTGGATGAAAGCCTTGAGGACGGGATTTTCGCACTGCGGGTGAGCACAGGGGCGGAAAAGCCGGTCGATTTCTCCTACAGGCTCGAGGACGCGGCAGGGAATGCCGTATCTGAAGGTAGCGGACAGGTATCAGAATACAGGGAATTCGGGGACACGATTCCGGACGTGAGGAAATGGTCTGCCGAGACGCCGGAGCTGTACAGGCTCCTGATGTGCGTAAACGGCGAATACACAAGGTTCAACGTCGGATTCAGGAAATTCAAGATAACGGACTGGACCGATGGCAACGATGTACCCGGCAGGCAGTGGAAAGTGCTGCTTGTCAACGGGAAGCCTGTAAAGTTCAAGGGTGTCAACATACACGAGCACGACCAGTACACAGGGCATTTCATCACACGCGAACTGCTGCTCAAGGACCTCACCCTCATGAGGCAGCACAACATCAACGCCATCAGGACAAGCCACTACCCTCTCCCGCGCTTCTTCTACGAGCTCTGCGACAGCCTCGGGTTCTATGTATATTCTGAGGCTAACCTTGAGTCACACGGCATGGGATATGACCTGGAAAGGACACTGGGCAACACACCGGCATGGTACGCCGCACACAGGGACCGTGTGCTGAACATGTATATGAGGACACGCAACTACCCTTGCGTCACCATACTTTCGCTGGGCAACGAAGGCGGCAACGGCTACAACTTCTACCGCTGCTATGAGGAACTCAAGAACATGGAGAAGAACGGGATGGACCGCCCGGTATGCTACGAAAGGGCCATAATGGAATGGAACACCGACATGTTCGTGCCGCAGTACCCTGGCGCGGAGTGGTTCCACAGGATGGGAGAGCAGGGCTGCGCCAAGCCGGTCTGCCCTTCAGAATACGCCCACAGCATGGGCAACTCCACCGGGTCGCTCGACCTCCAGTGGAAATATATCTACCGCTATCCGAACCTTCAGGGAGGCTTCATCTGGGACTGGGTGGACCAGGGCATCGCAAACACTGACAGCGAGGGCCGCAAGTTCTGGAGCTACGGCGGCGACTACGGCAAGGACATGCCGAGCGACGGCAATTTCTGCTGCAACGGGCTCATCGGCCCGGACAGGGTCCCTCATCCTGCCCTCGAGGAAGTAAAGCATGTATACCAGGACATAGCCGTCACTCCGGAAAATATAGAGAAAGGTATCTTCAACGTATTCAACAGATTCTATTTCACTGACCTTTCAGGCTACGAGATAAGGTACAGCATCGCGGCGGACGGAAAGACAGTGCGCAAAGGGTCGTTCCGCACATCGGCAGGGCCGCAGCACGGGGATTCATTCACTGTCCAGTATCCGGGCATGTCCCCTGACAAGACATGGTACATAAACTTCGACGTGGTAGACACTGACGGAAGGGACCTCCTGCCGGCCGGCTCGACAGTGGCCACGGAGCAGTTCCTTATAAAGAAGGCGGAGAAGAAAGCATACGCGGCAGGCTCCGGGAAGCCGTGCAGCATATCCGACGCGGACGGCAGGATCACCATCAGCTCCGCAGACGTGGAATTCGTCTTCGACAGGAGCTCCGGGACAGTCTGCTCATACAAGGTTGACGGGAAGGAGATGTTCAAGGACGGGTTCGACCTGCAGCCTAATTTCTGGCGTGCGCCCAATGACAATGACTACGGGAACGGGATGCCTGCCCGCGCCCAGATATGGAAGGCCGCCAGCCGGGGATTCAGTGCGGACGCCTCCGCGGTACAGGACGGGGCCAATGCAGTGCTCACGGTAAAATACACACTGCCGGAAGGACACGCATACAGCGTAGTGTACACCGTATATCCGGAAGGCATAGTGAAGGTCAATGCGGATTTCAAAGGCGTGGAGACTGGAGGCAAGCCTGTCGACATACCGCGCATAGGGCTGAGGATGAGGCTCCCTGCCTCCGCTGACAGCTTCTCGTACTTCGGGCAAGGCCCGTGGGAGAACTACATTGACCGCAATTCCGCGGCAAGGACCGGGCTCTACAGCTCATCGGCGCTGGCCGAGTATGTCCCTTACGTAAGGCCGCAGGAATGCGGGCACCATACAGGATGCTCATGGCTCGGCATAGGCGGGCTCACTTTCGTGGCGGACAGCCTGTTCGAGTTCAATGCGCTGAGGAACAGCATCGAGGATTTCGACTCGGAGGAGGCAGTGCAGCACGACTACCAGTGGAGCAACTTCAACCCTGCCGAGGCGAAGGACCCTGCTGCAGCCAAGAATGTCCTGCGCCGGCAGCACCATGTGGACGACATTGTCCCTCGTGACTGGGTGGAACTGTGCATAGACATGACACAGAGCGGAATAGGCGGCTATGACAGCTGGGGGGCACGCCCGGAGGAGTGCAGGACATTGTGGAGCGACCGGGACTACGGTTTCGGCTTCACCATAGTTCCGCAGAAGGTCATGCCAGGTGCAAAGGCCGCAAAATACAGTTTCTGACCAAGGAGACCGGATTCAGCATCATGAAGAAACAATCATAGACACACAAAACAATATGATACAGCCCAATAAATCGAGCCTTGCCCTGTCTGCCGCGGCCTGCGGCCTTGTCATGGCATCCTGCGGGACTGAAGCTCCCGCCCCTTACGGACCACTTCCCACTCCGCAGCAGATAGAGTGGCAGAAGATGGAGACCAACATGTTCTGCCATTTCGGCCCTAACACCTTCACCAGCGCAGAATGGGGAAGCGGACAGGAAGACGCAGACATCTTCAACCCTTCACAGATGGATTGCCGCCAGTGGGCTTCCATAGCCAAGGCTGCCGGAATGAAAGGGATAATCATCACAGCGAAGCACCACGACGGGTTTTGCCTGTGGCCCAACCCGGCAAGCCGCCATACGGTAGCGCAGAGTTCATGGATGGACGGGAAAGGCGATGTGCTGAAAGATCTTTCGGAAGCATGCCGGGAATACGGTCTGGAGTTCGGAGTGTACATATCTCCATGGGACAGGAACGACCCGGCATACGGCACTGATGAATATAACGGTGTGTTCCGCCGGACCCTCGAGAGCGCACTGGGAAGCTACGGCCCGGTATTCGAGCAGTGGTTTGACGGGGCATGCGGTGAAGGGCCCAACGGGAAACGCCAGAGATACGACTGGGACCTGTACCACGAGACAGTCTACAGGCATCAGCCTGATGCCGTGATATTCAGTGATGTCGGTCCCGGATGCCGCTGGATAGGGAACGAGGCTGGATATGCAGGGAAGACATGCTGGTCCAGGCTGGACACAGCAGGGTTCATGCCCGGGAAATCCCCTGCCCTTGACACACTCAACTGCGGGAATGTCCACGGAGAAGCATGGATACCAGGTGAAGCCGACGTATCCATACGCCCTGGATGGTTTTATAAGGATTCTGAAAACGACAAAGTAAAATCCGTATCGGACCTGCTGGGGATATACTATGCCAGCGTAGGAAGGAACTCACTCCTGCTCCTGAATGTACCACCTGACAAAAGGGGTCTTATCCATGGCACCGACTCCCTCAGGCTCATGGAATTCCGTGCCGCCCTGGATAAAATATTCTCAGTCGACATGTCGGACGGGGCGACCGCAGAAGCGGATGAAGTCCGGGGAGGGAGCATGAAATTCGCCGCATCCAACATGCTTGACGCCGGCTATGACACCTACTGGACGACAGATGACGACGTGAAGGAAGCCTCCGTCATCATAAACCTTGACGGGGAAAAGACATTCAACAGGATAATGCTCCAGGAATACATCCCCCTCGGACAGAGAGTGGCGCAGTTCAGTGTCGATATCATGGACAAGGACGGTGACTGGGTCAGTGCAGCGGAAGGCACGACCATCGGCTACAAACGCATCCTGCTCACTGACAGGCTGACCACCTCTGCCGTGCGGGTGAATATCGAAAAATCATACGCATGCCCGCTCCTGAACGGGTTCGGGCTGTACCTCGACGAGGTAATGGGCGAGACAGAGGCATGGGACGATGCAGACAGCTCCGGAGAAACCAGGGATGCAGGAACTCCGCTTGAAATAGACCTCGGGAAAACAGCCGAAGTCAGAGGGTTCTACTACCAGCCGAAAAAGAAAGGCAAAGACGGGTGCATAATCAGTTACAATCTGGAAGTAAGCACAGACGGCAAATACTGGAAAACCGTATTCTCGGACAAAATGTTCGAGAACATAGTAAACAACCCAATTCGCCAGGAGGTCACATTCGATGTCCCCCTGACACTCAGATATATCCGTTTATTACCACTCAGCACCAGCGAAAACAAAACTTATGGAGTCAAAAGTTTCGGTGCCTTATAATCAGACATCCATAAAGTTTCAAACAGTATACCCAAGGGAGTTGAAACCGTGCATATAGTGTCTTTTTAACGGTATATTACAAAAATATTAAACAGTATTTGCCGTATTTTGTCCTAAAAATACGCTAAGTATCACATTATTTCATTAATTAACAAATACTTATCACCATCAAAAATTTATTAAATTAGAATATATAACCCCCTTCCAGGGCCCATAGGAGGCCGTTTTCCGGTTTCTATTTAATCAGAAATATTTAAATTTGCGCACCAAGAAAAACGAAAACCACAGTGCACACCAAAGCCATAAGATTATGTTCAGCCACAATTATCCTGACACTCATGTCGTGCGGTAATGACAGCATCAGAGAAATCACTGTCTCCGAAAATACGGAGGCCGATTTCGGCATAATCAAGGAAAAGGATGGCCCGGCAGAAGCCTTGCTGCTTCTTCCAAATACGTATCAGGACACACTCATACCGGTAGCGGCACTGACAAGATGCTCATGTGTCAGAGCCCGTATGGAAAGCACCTCTGCAGCACCGGGAGAGACCCTGAAAGTGGCGGTGACGTATAATCCTTCATACAGGAGCGGCATATTCATGGAAGAAATAGGGATAAGATGCCTCGGGAGAAAAGGCATTCTAAGCCTCATCATAAAAGGAGAAGTGAAGCCCATGCGGCATGCCGTAGAAGAGGATTATCCTTACCTGTATGGCAAAGGTCTGCACATGAGCCACGAGACACTTCACTTCGGCAAGCTTTCACCGGGTGAAAGGAAAGGGATGTTCGTTAGATGTGCGAACTCCGGAAGGAAAAAAATGGATCTTTCATTTGACATACCCCGTGAGTACAGCGGTTGCGTGTCATTCTCAGAAAGCCACAAGATTGGCGGCAGAGGGAAAGATACCGTATGGTTCCATTTCACCATGCCAGGCAAAACCATTGCCGGGGACACGCTGACATTCCCGCTCATCCCTCTGGTCAACGGGAAGCCTGCAGACAAGGAACTTGAGATAAAAGCCATATACAATGCCGCCTACTGAATGATATTGTTGACAACATATGTTCAATAACATAACCATATTTATATAACTAAATTCCCATTTTTATGAGCATTCTTAACTTTCTGAACCGTCTTGACGGTTTGAAGAAAGGTCTGGCCTATACCTTATCGGTATTCGCTTCACTTTTCTTTTCCGCAGGCATCGGATACGCTCAGGAGACCACAGTCTCAGGAACAGTTTCCGATGAAAACGGAGAGCCTCTTATCGGCGCCAGCGTATTCGTAGAAGGGAATACTTCCGTAGGTACGGTGACGGATCTGGACGGCAAGTACACCCTTGCAGTACCGGCTGACGCCATATCGCTTGTATTTTCCTATATAGGCATGAGCGACCTTAAAGAAACTATCAACGGACGTACAGTAATCAATGCGGTACTCAAGACAGAATATTCTGTGCTTGAGGCTACAGTAGTGACAGCAATGGGTATCTCGAAAGCAGAAAAATCCCTGTCCTACAACGTCCAGGAAATGGAACTGGAGAACATAACCCCTACGGGTTCATTCGTCAATGCACTCAACGGAAAGGTCGCCGGAGTAGTCATCAACACCTCGTCCTCAGGCATAGGGGGGGGGAAGCCGAGTGGTCATGAGAGGAACGAAGTCCATCTCGAACAACAACAATGCCCTTTATGTGATTGACGGTATCCCGATGCCGAACCTCTCCGGGGAACAGCCGGAAGGAGTATATGCCGGAGCTGGACAGACCGGGGACGGGCTCTCGGCCATAAACCCTGACGACATCGCCAGCATTTCAGTACTGAGCGGTCCTTCGGCAGCGGCACTGTACGGGTCCGCAGCGGCCAATGGCGTAGTAATCATCACCACCAAGAAAGGTTCGAAAGATTCCTTCTCGCTCAATTACTCCAACACTACGGAGTTCTCCCGTGCCTATATAATGCCTTCATTCCAGAACACATACGGAGCTACCGAGGCAGGGTCCTACCAGAGCTGGGGAGAAAAGCTTGCGACACCTTCAAACTATAGTCCGAGAGACTTTTTCCAGACCGGAATCAACGAGAACAACTCCATCAGCCTTTCTTCCGGTACTGAAAAGAACCAGATCTATGTCTCGATGGCTGCGACCAACTCCAAAGGCATAATCCGCAACAATGACGTGGACAGATACAATTTCAATGTCCGCAACACCACTAACTTCCTGAAAGACAAGATGACCCTTGATGTAAGCCTCTCCTATGCCAACATCAAGGAGCAGAATATGGTGTCGCAGGGACAGTACATGAACCCTGTCGTCCCTATCTACCTTTTCCCGGCAGGAGACGACTTCGAGCGGATCAAGATATATGAGCGCTATGACGCGGCCCGTAACCTCAAGACCCAGTACTGGCCTTACGGCAACGACCTCTCCATGCAGAACCCTTATTGGATAACTGAAAACCAAAGGTACAACAACAACAAGAACCGCATGATGGCCAGTGCCCAGCTCTCATACAAACCGCTGGACTGGCTCACCATCTCGGCCAGGGGCAAAATCGACATGAACAACGAGACACATGAGAGGAAATTCAATGCCGGCACTCTCCAGCTGTTCGCGTCAGAATTCGGCTACTACAGCAAGGAGACCATGGTGACCAACCAGAAATTCGGTGAAATCATAGCCAGCATAAACAAATATTTCGGGGACAACATAGTCAACCTCACTGCGACAATAGGTGCAAACATCGAGGATATCCAGTACAGCCGGGATTATATCGGAGGAAACCTCAACCCTATCGCCAACCTGTTCACTTTCGGAAACATAGACAGGTCACACTCTGCCACTGAAATGGTACAGGAAGGCTACCGCAAGCAGAAACAGGCCATATTCGCCAACGTACAGGTAGGCTTCAAGAGCATGGTCTATCTCGACCTTACAGCCAGGAACGACTGGTCATCCACACTGGCATTCTCCGACTATTCATCCGTATTCTACCCTACCGTCGGGCTATCAGGGATAGTAACCGAATTCATCCCGGGGCTCAAGAGCGACGTGTTCCCATACTGGAAACTGCGCGTATCATACTCGGAAGTGGGTAATGACCCGGAGCAGTTCCTTACCATGCCGACATACAGTGTGGCAAGCGGTATAGCATCGACAAAGACCAGGATGGAAAACACCAACCTCCAGCCTGAACGGACCAAATCATGGGAAGTCGGTACCAACATCCACTTTTTCAACAGCAAGTTCCAGATTGATGCGACCTGGTATAAATCAAGCACCTTCAACCAGTTCTTCGAATCATCCCTGTCGGCTGCATCAAGGTGGACTTCAGTGATTGTGAATGCCGGACAGGTGGACAATACCGGAGTCGAGCTCTCGGCAAGATACGGAGATGACTTCGGTCCGGTACATTGGGACACATACATGACCTATTCCCACAACAGGAACAGGATCGTGTCACTCCTGAAAGACTGGTATGTACCCGAAACGGGCGAGACCCTCAATATCTCAAGGCTGGACGTAGGGGGATTTGGAGGAGTTAAAAATATCCTGTACGAAGGAGGCTCCATGAGCGATGTGTACGTCACCACCCTTGCTACTGACGAGAAAGGGTACCTGATCCAGACTTCCACCGGGAACGTTGTGGCGGACTATGATGACGAAGACCTCATATATGCGGGTGACACAGCGCCGAAGCACCTTCTTTCATGGGGCAACAGCCTCTCATGGAAAGGATTCAGCCTCAACTTCCTTTTCACAGGCAGACTCGGAGGTGTCGCCATCTCCAAGACCCAGGCCGTGATGGACTACTACGGTATCTCCCAGGCCACTGCAGATGCCCGTGACCGCGGATACGTGATGATCAACGGAATGAAGTCCCCTAACGTGAAGGAATATTACCAGACAATCGGTGCAAACGACGGCGTGATGAGCATGTATGTCTATGATGCCACGAACATACGTCTGAGCGAACTCTCCATAGGATATGACTTCCCTGTACAGAACTGGTGCAAGTGGCTCAAAGGCCTCAACCTCACCCTTGTAGGGCACAACCTGTGGATGATCTACAAAAAGGCTCCGTTCGATCCTGAGATGACGTCAAGCACCGGCACGTACAACCAGGGAATCGACTACTTCATGCAGCCTAGCACACGGAGCTTCGGTTTCTCTGTCAAACTCAAATTCTAATAGCTGCAACGATTATGAATATCAATAGTTTAATAAAATTGACGGCAGCTGTTTCCCTTGCTGCCACAGTAGCGGGGTGTACGAAGAACTTCGAAGACTTCAACACCAACAAGCATGAGGCCACACATGACCAGATGCTCACTGACGATAACCTTACAGGAGCCCTTTTCCAGCAGCTCGAAAGGACCGTTATCCTCTACAGGGACGGGACAGGGACACTGGATTCGGACTACCAGGTGACATATAACCTGTGCGCCGACATCTGGTCCGGGTTCTTCGCCCCTACCCTCGGAGACGGACGCAACAACGGAAGTTTCTACATACTCGACCAGTGGGCACGCTCAATGTTCGTCAACAAATACTCCAAGTCCATGAACGCATGGGTAACACTCTCTGAAATAGCCGAAGAAAGCCAGCTCGACCATGTCGCGGCAATAGCGGACGTCCTGAAAGTGACCACAATGCACCAGGTGACAGACTATTACGGAGCGGTACCTTACAGTAAGGTCGGAACATCCCTCACTCCTGAATACGACTCTCAGGAGTCCATATACAGACAGATGCTGTCCGAACTTGACGAGGCCATAACTGTACTGAGCGACTATTATGCCGCCAACCCGGCAGGCAGCATCATGACAGACTTCGACATCGTATACGGAGGCAATGTGGAGCAATGGATAAAATTTGCCAATACTCTCCGTCTGCGCCTTGCGATGAGATGCAGCTATGCAGACGAGGCCCTTGCCAGGAGCGAGGCTGAAAAATCCATCAACGACCCTATAGGAATAATAACCGACAATGCCGACAATGCCGTAGTAGAAGGGGTAGACCACCATCCTATATATGAAATCAATGTGAACTTCAATGACGGAGACTGCCAGATAGGGGCATCGCTCGACTGCTATCTGAACGGGTTTGATGACCCCCGCAAATTCTTGTACGCCAAGGCCGCCAATGATGGTGAACTCCATGGGGTACGAAACGGCATCGACAACACCAACTGGACGCCTTACCACAACACGGCGAACAATGTCTCGGCGCCAAACGCCACCATCTACGACATAGTATGGATCAATGCCGCCGAAGCATACTTCCTCCGCGCCGAGTACGAGCTCCGCTGGGGCAGCGTAAGCACAGCCAAGGACATGTACGAGGAAGGAATCCGCAAATCATTTGAAGAATGGGGCGCCACCGGTGCCGACTCATACATAGCGAGCACCAGGACATCCACTTCATTCGTGGACGCTGTAGAGAACAACAACGCGTCAGCCCCTTCGGATGTAGCAATCGCATTCGATACGGCCGATGACTTCGAGACCAACCTCGAAAGGATAATGACGCAGAAGTGGCTCGCTGTCTTTCCTAACGGGTGCGAAGCCTGGGCCGAATACCGCAGGACCGACTATCCGAGACTCATAGCCCCGGTGAACAATTACAGCGACGGTGTCGTGGACACGGACCTGCAGATCCGCCGCGTCCCTTATCCTATAAGCGAGCAGTCCGAGAACCCGTCCGGACTGGCCCAGGGAATCTCATTGCTCGGAGGACCTGACAATGCCGGGACCCAGCTCTGGTGGGACAAGAAACAGCGTTAACCGACAAAAATGTTTAAAAGATGAAAAAAACCATATATCTTATCTCTATTGCCGCAACGGCGCTCGCGCTCAGCTGTACAAAAGAAGAAGCCCTTGAAGTCCAGAAGATCCCTTCCCCGGGTGACGAGCTGTTTGACGAGCAGTACTATGCCAACCTCCGTGAATGGAAAAAGAGCAAGCATACCTTGACATATGTATACTATGCCGCATGGGCACCGCTTGAAGGCGCTTCAAGCATGTACAAGGAACCTACGACCATGGCCGAGAGGTTCATCGGTCTTCCGGACAGCCTGGATATAGTAAACCTCTGGATGGGTGTACCTTCCTCAGACCCGGCCGATGAGTATGAATACTCCCCTGTAGCTGCTTCCGACATGAAATACTGCCAGGAAGTGAAAGGGACACGGTTCGTGCTGCACGTGGATGCGGCGCACTATAACCATCAGTTCACATGGAATGGCAAAGACTATGACCTGAGCGCTGACAGAAGCGAAGAAGCCCTCAGGGCATATGCAGACTACTATGCCGACCAGGTACTGCACTTCGGGCTTGACGGAGTGGACTATGACTTCGAAGGGTGGTCCGCATCCGACCTGGCAATAGCCATCGAGCAGAGCGGAAAGCATTTCGGCCCGCAGGCAGAGACGGAGGAAGGCAGGCAGATGCTGAACATCGTAGACTATTTCGGCTCATACCCGAGTGAAGCCATCGAACCATACATAAGCTATCTCGTCTGCCAGGCATATACCCAGCAGATCGGGAACTCCTACAACAGTATCAGCAAACCAGGCTGGTGCCCGGCCGACAAGTTCATAATATGCGAGCAGTGGAACCAGAGCAGCAGTGAAGGGCCGAACCGCGACAACGGCGGCTACGTGCCGTACCGCGGATGGGACGGGGAGACCCTGATGACATATGACGAGAACGGCAACTACGTGGAAATGGCTTCCCTCGAAGCCTATGCCCGATACTGCAAAGACGGATTCGGTGCCGGATTCGGTGCATATTACATAGATTCAGACTACTATTTCAGCAAGGGGCCTTACTGGAACCTGCGCAGATGCATCCAGATAGCCAATCCTTCAATACATTAAAATATTTGACACAATCATGAAAATACATTTCAATACATGCATTATGGCTGTGCTGGCCTTCCTTGCGGCAAGCTGCACGGAAGGAGACAAATTCGAGCCTGGCAGGGAGATTGTCCTGTTTACCGGCACAGATGACAGTCCCGTCATAAAAGTCGACGGGGATTCCTATGAGCTGACTGTCTCGGCCACAGGAAAGGCCACAGAAGACATCACGGTATATCTCAGATATGACGGCTCCGCAGTTGACAGATACAACGAAGAGAACAAGACAAACTACAGGGCCGTACCGGAGTCTGCCATATCCATGGACAGCGACCATATGGTCATTCCTTCCGGCTCTGCCGCATCGGCTGTCAATACAGTCTCGATTACAAACCATGACCATGTTGAGGAAGGCTACATATATGTCATTCCTCTGGTGCTGGACAGGGTTGAAGGCGGGGACTATGAGATACTCCCTTCAAGCAGTTCTATCCTGATCAGGCCGACAAACGAGTTCAGGTTTGCCGCTCTGGACATAGACAATCCGAACATGTCAAGCAACTTTATTTTCCCTGACGAAAAAGCCATAGAGCTTTCTACATATACATACGAGATAAAGTTCTATGCATACTCGCTCAAGGAGACAGGGACCGACATGATATGCCGTCTGTGCCAGTGGAGCGCCAAGGATGAGAGCAAATCCAATATGCTTCGTTTCGGCGAAAACGGCTATCCAGGACATTCGCTCCAGCTGGTATCTCCGGCAGGCAACATAGTTTCCAACACACTTTTCGACCCGGGCAGATGGTATATGCTTTCTTTGGTTTACGACGGAAGCACAATGACCATGTATGTGGACGGAGAACCGGAGACGATGAGGGGAACCGGAGACGGAACCACAACTTTCCAGAGGTACGAGATAGGCATGTCCTGGGGCGGCTACGCATCACGCCAGCTGTTCAGCGGAAGAATAGCCGAAGTACGTATCTGGGACAGGGCACTTTCGGTGACCGAAATGAAGGAAGGTGTCTGCAATGTGCCGTCCGATTCTGAGGGGCTTGTGGCCTATTGGAAATTCAACGAAGGCGAAGGACACATCTTCCATGACGCTACAGGCAACGGCTATGACATCGACTGGTCGCAGTCTGTCGCAGACCCTGACGGCAACGGCACCCTTGAAGAGTACGACAAGAGCGGGGAAGTACTGTGGACCGGTGAAGACGACCCTATAAATGTCTGCAGGAACTAAAAAATTGAAGATTATGAAAAAGGTTTTGAAATACATCGCCGCATCAGCAGCGGCCGTCCTCGGACTTGTTTCCTGCGAAGAAGAGCTGATACCTTCAAAGGACACTTACGGGGAGTACAAAGGCGTCACAGGGACATACGCTTACATTGTGGACGGGACAATGCCTGAATACGAGGCCGTCACTGCCGCAATCCAGCACACCCCCATCGGGGAACTCGGTACAGTCGAGAGAACGATTGAAGTAGCCGTCACAAAGGTCCAGGCCGAAGCTGTGACAGTGACAATAGGAGAAGACGCCTCCGCTATCGAATCCGGCTATGAGGCGTTCCCGGAAGGTGTCCTCAAATATGAAAGCACTGTCACTATCCCTGCCGGGGAGACCAGTGCATCAGTGACCGTAACTGTGGAAAACAGCGATTTTCCCTCTCTTACAGCGTCCCAGTATATGGCCGCCTTCCGCATAACCGGGGCCACCGGAGTGGAAATCAGCTCGAACTCCAACCTGGCGCTCCTCTATGTCACCACCGAGACCATAGACCCGAGGGACAATATTGTCGCCCTGGCTGAAGACTCGCATTCCTTCGAAATAACCAACTATACAGATGTCCAGGACGGGGATGACATATATTTCCGGCTCAATGTTACAGGTACTGAACCGGCATTCAGGGAATTCGAAGTGGAATTCACAGTGGACAACAGCCTGGTAGATACCTATAACGGGGAGCATGGGACCTCATATCTGAGTCTACCGGAAGGAATAATGGAAATACCTGATGCCGTAATGGCTGAAGATGCCACAGAAACGAGCGTTACAGTTTCTGTGTCCGAAGCAGGAATGGAGCAGCTGACAGAGGAACCGGGCTACCTCGTCCCTATAAAAGTGGCGTCCGCAGGTGAGTCTACCGTAGGGTCGGGCGTAGTATATGTAATCATAGATGTAACGAACTTTGACTATGATTCCAACATGTTCTCGTCACTCTATCTTGCCGACAAAGAAATGGCCTGCTGGTACAAGTTCCGGGAAGGCATCGACATGACGGACGGATTCCTCTATGTGTTCCACATGTTCATTGACGAGAATGTCGGACAGCAGAGAGTCGGGAACATCGCCGATACTGACGAATATTGGATAAACATGCTCAGGCTCGGACAGAGAAACAACGGGGAAGAGCTTGAATGGTGGGTAGGACCGAACAACAACAGGAAATACCTCTATGCAAACGTGACAGCCGGAGAGTGGCATCAGATCGGACTCTACTACAACGGTTCAAGCTATATCTTCTATGTCGACACCCAGGAGGCTTCAAGATACGACCTTACAGAAGACGACAAGGCCATGAATGATGAAGGCATCACATTCCAGGGTATTGAATTCGCAAATTCATGGGGTGACGCATACCGTTCTCCTTTCAACGGACGTCTCTGGAATTTCTCCGTATGGCAAGGAGTAAGCGACCGGTATATAAGCAATATACTTGAAAGCACCTACAAAGGCATGCAGGGGGACTTCCTGCAGTTTGCACAGTGGATGTATGGATTGCAGGCGTTCTGGCCTATGGATGAAGGCCAGGGATATATCCTGCATGATGAATGCGGCTGGGAGGACATCGACTTCACACAGGCGACAAGATGCAACGATGAAGTCAACTTCGTTCCGTTCGACGCATCTCCTTATGTCCAGTGGATTGCTGACGGGAACAACAGGTTTGAATAACATGCCGTTCTGCGGCGGAAAGCCAAAACATTAATTCGGGGCGGCGGATCGCGGGATCCGCCGCCTTTTTTGCCCCGTCAGATGTCAGTAGGACCAGTTGGTAAGGAATTTCAATGAATTGCGATCTTTCAGAGCCTTATTATACGCTGCCTTGTTGAACTCGTAATACCGCGCAGGCTTGTGTGCGACTTTGGTCTCTTTCTTACCCGTAGGGATAAGGAATCCGGTAGAAAGGAATTTCTTCCTGAAGTTCCTGTTGTCTATATTCATCCCGAACACAGCACTGAAAAGATTCTGCAACTGGCGTATAGTGAATCTTTTAGGAAGAAGTTCAAATGCGACAGGCGTATATATCATTTCTTTATAAAGATGCGAAAGGGCATCGGAAAGTATTTCATAATGGTCCATTATCAGTGAATGGATAGAATCAACATCCGCCCAAATTGCAGTTTTGCTCTGCGTGTTCGCAAGTATTTTGCTGTCAATCCTCACCAAAGCATAGTATCCGACAGTTATCACCCGCTCCGTACTTATACGGTGATACTCACATATCCATTTGAGTTCCTTTTCATTAACCCTGTTCGGATCGGAAAAGACACGGGTCTGCTTAAGATATATGCCGCCCAGCCCTGTGTACTGTCTCAACACACGTTCCGCCGCCGCGTCAAGTGTCTCTTTCTCAAGGATCATCTCCCCAGGGAGCTTCAGGTCATCGGCAGAAAGGTCATCCATGGCATACTTCCTTCTGACCAGGAGCACCTTAAGGCATGTCCCGTCGAATCCGAAAACCACACAATCCACCGAAATGGTGGAGTTCATCTGTATTGTCGTCATTACCGTAGTATTATTGCCGCAACTAATTTACAACAAATATTTTTCTTATAACCGGTACATATTCTTATTTTTGGGTCATTAAACATCCGACCCTATCCATGAGAAAAACATTACTGGCAGTCATAGCCATACTACGCCTCCTGCCTGTTGCAGCCGGAGAAGCCGACAGTCTGCAAAGGCATTTTGCCGTCACGGATTTTTCAGTTAACTTTTTAAGGGAAGGGCCAGACTTTCCCGAGGAACTCGGCAACCAGCTTCTCATGGGCACGCCCGTGGAGATAGTCGGACGGGAGGGATACTGGAGACAGGTGGTCTCGCCCGACCCGTACACGGCCTGGTGTGTGGAGATGGGGCTCGTGGAGATGTCGCGTGAGGAGATGGCCTCATATATAGCGGCACCGAAATATATCGTGACAGCTGAATACAGCCATGTGTTCAGAGGGCCGTCGGAAAAGGCGGAGAGGGTGTCCGACCTGGTGGCGGGGGACCTGTTAAGGAGCGTTGAAGGAAAGAAAGTGAAGAAAGGGTTTGTGGAGGTCATGATGCCTTCTGGTACCGTGGGGTATGTGAGGAAGCGGGATATGGAGGATTTCGGGAAGTGGGCTGCCACGCGGAAGGCCACGCCGGAAAGTATTGTGCAGACGGCCATGCAGTTTCTCGGGGTGCCTTACCAGTGGGGCGGCACCTCTGTCAAGGGGGTGGACTGCAGCGGGTTCACACGGATGGTGTGGTTCATGAACGGGGTGCTCCTCCCGCGCAACGCGTCGCAGCAGGCCAGGGCCGGAGAGCAGATCCCTTACCAGGGACGCGGGGCTGACACCGTGGACAGGGATACCATCCTGGAGTTCACCGGCAGCCTCAGGCCCGGCGACCTGATTTTTTTCGGCAAGGGTGATTCTGCAAGCCACGTAGGCATCTATATCGGGGACGGACAGTTCATCCACGCTTCGCAGAAAGTACGGATAAGCTCGCTGGTCCCCGGGGAAAAGGATTTCTATGAACTGTCGTACAGGCTGCTGTGGGGCTGCAGGGTCATCGGAAAGGAAGACAGGGGCAGCGGGGTGGCCAGCATGCTGAAAAGCCGTGCGTACTTCCCGCAGGAGTGAAACTCCGTATTCATCAGTATTCATTGCCGGGACGTTTCGTGTTTTCAGTTTTATTTGCTACCTTTGCGCCCGTTGGACGGGAAAGACCGTCCGCTGACATTTAAACATTTATTGCCATGAACCTTAGAGACATCAAAAAAGACATCGAGTACATCATCGGGGAGTTCATCGACGACTGCTCCCTGTTCGTCACCCTCAATCCGGGTAAAGACTCCGATGAAGTAGCAAAGATAATCGAAGAGGCAGTCGACCTTTACAACGACTTGAAGGACAAGGTCAACGCCAAAGTAGAGGGCAGCAAAAAAGCCTACTATGCAGGCATCCGCAAGGAACTCTTCGAAAAGACTGACGAGCTTTGCGAGAAACTCAGCGCAGCGGTTTCAAAGTAGGCAAATAGCCGAAAGAAGGTTACAGGACACTGGCAGGCAGGATGAATACCCGTCTGTCAGTGTTTTTTTGATAATGCGGACAAAAAGGCATAAAAAATAACAGGGGCCCTCCCCAAGGCCCCTGCCATATATAAAACGAACTTAACAAATAGACACGAATTAATTCCGA